>JADLGX010000625.1 GCA_020849095.1 Candidatus Eiseniibacteriota bacterium | reverse complement strand
TCTGCTCGACTTCGCCCACCACGATGTTGGACGGCTTGAGGTCGCGATGGATCACGCCGCGCTGGTGCGCGTAGTTGACCGCGTCGCAGAGGGCCTGGAACAGCCGCAGCCGGAATCTCAGCTCGGCACCCTCGATCACGCCGGGACGCGTGTCCAGGTACAGGCTCAGGTTGCGCCCCACCACGAGTTCCATGGCGAAGAAGTGCTGGCCCGCCTCGGTGCGGCCGGCCTCGTAGATGCCGGCGATGTTGGGGTGCTTCAGGCGCGCCAGCGTGTCGGCTTCGCGCTTGAACATGCGGACCGCGTTGTCGTCCACGAAGGTGCCGCCGCGGATCACCTTGAGCGCCACGCGGCGCCGCGGGGTTTCCTGCTCGGCCTCGTACACCACGCCCATGCCGCCCTGCCCGAGCGTGCCCAGGATGCGATACCGCCCGATGGTGTCGGGCGTCGCCGCGCTCTTGCGCGCCTCGGGCGCGGGGCCCAGCGCGAGGGTTTCGTCGTCTTCGGGGCGAGCCATTCGGTTGCCTTGGAAAAGGAGGAAGGCTGCGAGCAAAGGAGTGCGCACTTTCCGCGAGCACAGGCCCACGGTCAACGAAAAACCAGCCGCGGAGTGGTACGGCGTGCGGGCTTCCGGCGGGCAAGCAGGCGGCGAGATTTCCGGCGACGTTCAGTCGGCCGACCTGAGCTTCCACCACCTGGCAATTCGTTGCGGATCCCACTGGTCGAGATCGGAGGGTGGTCCATCGCTCGACGCACGCACGAGCACTCGGGTGCCGATGCCGTCCTCCACCTCGGTCTGCAATTGCCAGCGCGGCTCCCGCAGTACCCACCGCTCATCCGGCGGTCCGAGTCGCGCGAGGACATCGTCCAGCGTGGCGCTCTCGTCGAACATCCGGGACACGTGCTTCGCCATTCGCAACCGGGCGGAAACCGAGTCGCGCCATACCCGACTCACGAATACCTCGGTTCCTGCACGCCCCTCGTCGTTGATGAGCCGGATCTCGACGATGCGGCCAGTTGCGTCGGCTCTGCCTAAGACCTGCGGAACGCCGAACTCGTACTCGCTCGTCTCTCGAGGCCGCAGGTCATAGCGCAGCATGGTGCGCAGCGTGTCGGCCGCCGGAATCACGCGATACTCGAGCGCCATCAGGGCGGGAATCCGGCGTTCGGGTATCGCCGGCAAATAGCGTGGAACCAGTTGCGCCAGCGAGTCCGGCAGGGCGCGTTGATCCTGCTCGAAGGCCTCAAGCCCCCGGGCAATGGGCTCCATCGCCTCGCAGTATTCGCGCAGTTGTCGTTCCTGGTGCCACGACACAGCAGAAAACACTAGCGCGGCTGTAGAACCCATCGTGCAGGTTCCGAGCACGAACCGAGCGACCCGCCCCCGTGCGTGCTTTCGCACCACGGCGTACAGAACGAGAGGAACGAGCACGATAATCGTCCCGAGGCACGCCACGAAGACCAGCACCAGCACGATCACATGGATCAAAGCTGCCGGGCCGCGCAGCCACGTGATCTGGCAAGCCAGATACGACAGTCCGAGCACGGCCGCCGGCAGCCCGAAGCGTGCGACGGCTCGGCCGGCATGGGCGGTCACTCGTTCGGGATGCTCGATCCGCATCGGCACGCGAGCTCGCTCGAAAACATAATGCGCCGCAGCCGCTGCCAGGGCGATGAGCACCAACACCAGATAGAGCGCGACCGTCTCTCCGTTCAATCCCCACCCTGCCACGTTTCCCGCACCACCAGCACGCGCCGGTCCCCGCACGCGAGCCACAGGTCGCCTTCCTGCACCAGCAGCTGCAGCTCCATGCGCGGCTGCGCCATGGCGGTGATGGCGTCGGTGGTCTCGCGCGACAGGGCGTACACGGACAGGTTGCGGCACCGCGCCAGCTCCGACTTGATCTTGCTCCACCACAGCTCGGCGCCGCGCCCGCCGTACGCGTACACGATCACACGCTCGGACTGGCCGCTCGCCTTGCGCACGCGCTTGTCGTCGGGCAGCCCCACGTCGATCCACGTCTCGATGCGCCCGGTCAGGTCGCGCTGCCAAAGGTCGGCCTCTTCGACCATCCCGATGCCGCGGCCCATCTCGAGCCGGTCGTGCGCGTGCAGCGCAAAGGCGAGCAGACGCACCATCATGCGTTCGTCGGTCTCGCTGGGATGGCGGGCAATGGTGAGCGAGTGGTCCGCGTAGTAGAAGCGGTCCATGTCGGCCACGTTGAGTTCGACTTTGAAGATCGTTGCATTCAGCGCCATCGCAGCCTCACCTCAGCACCACCAGTCGCACCGATCGCGCGCCATCGGCGCCGAGCAGCCGCGCAAAATAGATACCCGGGCCGACGAGGACACCGGAGTCGTCCCGCCCATCCCAGCGTGTCGAGCCGGGGCCGGCGTCGGCCACGCGATGTTCCAGGCGGCGCACGATGCGCCCCGCGACATCGAGCACGGTCAGGTCGATCATCGCACGCCGGAGCGAACCCCATCGCAGCTCGGCGGTGCCGCGCACCGGATTCGCGCACGCGAGCCGCAGCCCCTCAGGTCCATGCTCGAGGGTTGCAGGAGCTTCCACGTCGAGAGGACTCGGAGTCCCACCGAGGAAGGCGAACACAGGAAGGCTGATCTGGTCCGCCACGTTTCCACCCAGGCTCACCACGACCTGTCGCGCCGGGTCGTACACGAGCGCGTTGAACCAGCCGGGCACCGGCCTGATGCCGTCGGTCGCGAGCGGCACCCAATGCGGCTGGGGCGCGAATACGAGCGCCCACGTGGTGTCGTACGGCGAGCCGGTCACGCCGCCGCCGCCGAACACCAGCATGCGATCGTTCGCCTCGTCGAACACCGCCGCGTGCAGGTGGCGCGCGGCAGGCTGCGGACCCGTGGTCACGATCGGGCTCCAGGCGGGAGCGCCCGCGAGGTCGAGCGCGAACACGTCGCGAAACGCGCCGGACGCGTTGCGCCCACCGAACACGATCATGCGCCGTCGCACCGGATCATAGACGGCCGAATGCGCGGATCGCGCGGCAGGAGGCGTGCCCGTCGGCGCGAGCGCGGTCCAGGTCATCGTCCCCGAGAGCGTGAGCTGCCAGAGGTCCGAGTAGCGTGTCGTACCGTTCTGCCCGCCGAAGACGATCATGCGCTGCGCGACGGGATCCGTGATCGCCGTGTGGTACTCGCGGATCGACGGCGGAGCGCCCGTGGGCGAGAGGACACGCTCGGTGTCGGGCTCGGCGAGGGTGAGTTCCGACGTCGCGTTCTGGAGCGCGCTGTTGCCGATGTTCCTGCCGGCGAAGAGTATCAGCCGGTGTCGTGGCGCATCGATCACGCCGCTCAGCGCCATGTGCCCGGGATGGTAGGAAACCGCCTGCCGGAAATACGACTGCCACCCTGCCGAGGGATTCGAGAGCGAAATCGTCCTTTCGGAGATGCCCGAAGGAAGCGGAGCGACCCCGTAGTAGATACCGCCCAGGCGAAGCACTCGGTCGCGCGCTGCATCTACGACGACCAACTGTCCGGGTCCGGAGCCACAGGAGAATGTCGGCAGCAACGAATGCACGCTCCAGTTGGTGGCGCCGGTTCGCGGAAGCCCGTAGGTCTCGCCCTTCAGCCTCAGCGCAATCGGCGGGCCGTCGACGAGCGACGATCCTCCGAAGAAGTAGTAGCGCGAGCGGCTGGCATCGTACGCCGCCGCGACTCCGTAGCGCGGACTCGGTGCGGTGCCGCCGGGCACCCAGGTGGTCCATGAGGGCGTGCCGGCGAGTGAAAGCAGCAGCAGGTCGCCGCGGAGCGAGCTGACCGTGAACCCGGAGTTCACCAGTCCGCCGAAGAGCACCAGCTGATCACGCTGCGGATCGTAGATCACGGCCTGCGAGTTTCGTGCGCTCGGAGCCCCGCCCGCGACGAGCTGGGACCAGCTCGGGCTTTCGCCATTCGAGAGCGCGAAAGCCGCCATGGTCCCGCCCGAGACGCCGTCGTTGCCGCCCACGACGAGGAAGCGGTCACGCTTCACGTCGAAAATGGCCGCCGCGGAACTGCGCGGCGTCGGAGGCGTGCCTCCTACGACGAGCGAGTCCCAGCTCGGCGTGCCGGACAACGAAAGGCTCCAGAGATCACCGAGCGGCCTGCCGTAGCTGTCACTGCCGCCGAACACCAGCAGGCGATCGTGCTTCGGATCGTAGGCGCACGCGGCGCCGGCGCGGGCCGACGGTGGCGCCCCGAGCGGAGTCAGCCGGCGCCACTCGGGCGTGTTCTCGAGCGACAGCACCCAGACGTCGTTGAGACGACCATTCGGGCCACCACCGCCGAACACGATCAGCCGCCGGTGAGCGGGGTCCCACGCCGACGAGGCCGACGACCGGGGTGGCGGCACCGCGGCTCCGTGAAGCAGGGGCTTCCATCCCAGCTCGGGGTGGGCGAACGACATCTGGATGGTCTGGTTGGTCGGCGCCGTGGCGTCGCTCCCGCCAAACACCAGCATCCGGTCCGACGCCGAGTCGGCAAAGGCAGACGCCCCAACCCGGGTGACGATCGGCGTGAAGCTCCAATAGCCGTCCGGCGCTCCGGCGCGCACCGCCGCCGGCGATGCGGCGATAAGCAGCACAAGCGCCGTCCGAACGACACCGCACCGAACGGAAGTTCCTTCGCTCGCTCTCAAGTCCTCACCCCTCGAAGTCGTCGGCGACGGCGCGCGGACGGCGCCAGTACCACCAGTGGCTCTTGGGCGCCCACTTCATGCGCTTGGCCATCGAGGCGCCCCACAGGCACTCGCCCACCACCTCGGTGCTCGCCTCGACGCGTGCGTCGGCCTCGCGCAGTCGCGCCACCAGCGCGGAAGTCAGCGCGCCCTCGACACGCGCGGCCAGCTCGTGCAGCAACTGGCGGCCGTCGAGCTCATCGAGCCAGTCCTCGACGCCGAACGGATAGCGCTCGTGCTCGGTGTCGCGCGCGGCCTGCTCCCAGCGCGCCACCAGCCCCTCGGCTCCGGCATTGACCGTTTCCTCGGCCAGCCCGCGGGCGCGAAGAAACTCGCGAATGTCGTCGGCAGCGCTCATGGCGCTCCTCGTGGGCGCTGCGACTGGCGCTCGAAGTAGCGCTCGCCGTCGTTGGGCCGGAAGTACGTGCGAATGGTGCCGTCGCGGTTGAACGCCAGGAACGCCCCGCTCGCGCGGTCGAACCGGCAGGTGACGCCGTCGTCGCGCTTCAGCTCGAGAACGTCGCCGCCCGCGGCTCGATCGCGCAATGCCTGCGCCTGCGCCAGGTACTCGGCTTCATTGGCGGCGCCAAACTCACGGCCGTGCTTGGCGAAGTGGTCGGCCAGGCGCTCCGCGGAGCGAAATCCCACCTCCGCGCCGAAGGCATGCGACGCGGCAGCTACATCAGAAGAGGGAGCGGGCGTTCCCCCGGCCGTGGCGGCCGCGGGCGGCGGGGCCACCGGCGGCGTGTCGTGCTGCACCGTGCGCGGACGGAACACGGTGATCCACAGCACGATCAGGATGGCGATGAGCGCGCCGTGGCGGCGGCGCGGCCGGAGTCGGTTCATGGCGCCCAAGCTAGTCCCGGCGGGCGAAGCCGCCAAGTCAAAGCTCCCGCCGGGGGAGGCGGTGCGCGGCGTCGGCACGGCGCGCACTCGCAAAGCCCACGTCACGAATGGCCCCTCCCTCTTCCCCCGGCTGGTCGCGAGCCGGTAGAGTTTCCCACCATGCTCGCCACCCCGATTCCCTCGCGCCCCACGCGGGCTCCGCTGCGCGCCGCTTTCGCCGCGCTGTTCGTCACCCTGGCGCTGGTCGCCCCTTCGCTGG
>JADLGX010000624.1 GCA_020849095.1 Candidatus Eiseniibacteriota bacterium | reverse complement strand
TTCGCAACGGCGCAATCATGGTCTCCAACACCACGGGGAGCAAGCTGACGACCTCCCTTACGGGCAGGTATGTGACGTTGAGTTACGTTTCTTACCCCAATCGAGGAATCGCGAACATCCGGAAGAATGGTGCGCTCTTCGCTACGGTCGATACGTATGGGGCGTTCGGTCTTCGAACGAAGACCTGGGACTTGGGGAGTATTCAAACCGCCACGTTCGCCGTCGAAGTTTCGGGAGCGAAGAACATCGCTTCATCCGGGACATACATTACTCCGGATCGATTCGAAGCTACATCGGTGGCTCCGGGCGGTGTCGAAGCGGAAAACACCGACTATGTAACTCAGTCGCCGCCGTGGGCCGCGGAACCCGGGGCTGTCTATAGTGGCGGCGGCGCCCTCGTCTCCAACACGACCAACAGCACACTCTCCGTCAACCTGTTCGGTCGCTATATCTCGGTGGCTTACTCCGCGCATCCGAATCGCGGCATTGCGAGGGTCTATCGAGACGGAATCCTGCTTTCTCCAACTATTGACATGTACGCTCCGACGTTCCAGATGAAACGTACGACGATCGACCTCGGAGCCCCCCTCCAGGGGAAGATCGAGATCAAGGTCTCCGGGACCAAGAACCCAGCTTCTACAGGCTACTACCTGGTAGTCGATCGGGTGGATGCGTGGGACAGCTCTCCCCAGAGCGCGTCCTTTCCGATCCTCAACACATGCAGCTTCGACTCCGTTCCTCCGCGGGTCGTGGCTCCCGCCGCTCTCCAGGTGGCCGCCGACTGTTCGCGCACGCCAGACGGGCAAACCGGAGCCGCCAGCCCAGCGATCGCGGCCTTTCTTGCGGGCGGTTCCGCGACCGATGACTGCGGTGCACCTACCCGGTTGGCACCTCAGGTAAACGGCGTCGACGTCAGCAACGCAACCGTATTTGTCGAAGGATCCACGGGCGTCACGTTCCGCTGGCGAGATGCTCAAGGGAACATTGGGTCCACGACTTCCTCACTCAGAGTCTTTCTCAAAGGAGATATCGAACAGAACGGCAACGTGAACCTCTTCGACTCCTATCGATACAATTGCATCCTCGATAGCTCTTGCGTGACAGTCCAGGGAATTGCGCTTACAGCCGCGGACTTCAATGCCAACGGAGTGATCGACACTGCAGACCGCACACAATTCCAAGCGATCTGGAACACCCATCAGTGCGCTGAATAAGACTGTCCTCCCGTGCTGGATTTTCTGGCGCCGCGACTTTCGAGCCCCCAGGGAGGGCGCCGAAAGTCCCTGCGGGGAGATAGATGCCAAAGGAAGACACTAGGCCGTACTTCCGGGTTCTCCGGAGGGAGCCTACTGGGGAAGTGAAGTAGCGCCGGTGCCGCGCGCGGCGACGGGAGAAGAGGTTTAGTGCGCGGCGCCGGCGCAAGGCTGTACTGAAGATCTTGCCTTGTGCGGCGCGGGGCGCGGCGTCACTTTGGAGTTGCGAGACATCTGAAATGAACCGGGCCACATCTGCTTTCACCTGGACTTGAGGAAAATCCCATAGACCACTCCCGGCCCGGGGCGGCCCTTCGCAACCAGTGCCGCCCGGGACTCTGAGTTGACAACCCACTTTCGCACCCGGCGCAGGCTGATCTGCTTCAACGCCGTGTCGGTGATGGCGCGACATTTCTTCCGGGTATCTTCGGAGAACCAGAATGCACCTCTTCCGATGCTCAGGAGGATCCCGGTACGCACTCTCTCCGGGAGCCATTCAATAGAGGGAAGTCCGGTATGCAACTCCCGCGTGTGGAATCGCGTCGGAAACTCGAGGAGGAAGTAGCCACCCGGCTTGAGCACGCGCAAGTGTTCGGCGACGTAAGAAGCCGGATCGGCGGTGTGCTCGACGATGTGACCAGAGACCACCACGTCGAAGGTGTCGTCTCCGAACGGAATGCTTCGGCCGTCGACCGCCGTGGGAAAGAAACCTGGATGTCCGGCCAGCCGGTCCGAGACCAGGGAGATATAGAAGGGATCCAGCTCCGTGCCATAGATCTCGCCGAATCCGAAATTACGCGCGGCGATCATCTCGCTCCCCGAGCCCATACCTGAGATGAGAAGGCGAAATCGGCTCAGATCAGTTGCAGCCTCGTCTTGCGTGGTAGCGGGCTCGCCAGCCCCACTCCCCTCTCCATGATCGAGGCCCGCTCCGAGCAGGGGCAGCAGTGGGAGAAATCGAACCAGCGCACCTCCCAATGAGAGAGACCAGCACGCCGCGTCCTCCACTTTGAAGTAGCCAAGGCGCGAGAAATGCTCGATCAATCGATCCTTCACCCGGGCTTCGACTTCGGCGTCGAGGGCCATTTGAGGCGGCATCGGCTGCTTCCCTTCTTAGTCGACCTGCGCTCACCCTGTGAATTGCGAACCGGACAGTCCTTCCGGGAGCCCGGTCGGACGTTCGATGCGCGCCAAGAAGCGCTCTTGGAAGAATACCTCTTCTCCATGGCAGCTCCCGCACCGACTTCGTTCACCTCGGATATCCTCCCTGGAACAAGCTGCGCAGGAGGTAGATGTGAAAGACGAGCGCCCGACGGGTTCCGCAAATGCGAAGGCGACGGAGTCTTCGCCCGATACGCGTGCCGCGACCTTCTCCGGCAGCGCCGTCGTGGATGAGCACTTTCTACCCGGAGCTGGAGTCGAGATTGATGCCTACATCGCCTCCGGCGATCTCACGGCGATCCACCACCTGACCCGCTACAAGTGGGCACAGGCAATCCTGCACGAACGCTCCTCGGCCGAATCCGTTCTGGATCTGGGTTGCGGCAGCGGATATGGCACTTTTCTTCTGGCAGAAGCGCAACCGCATTCTCGTTTTCTGGGAATCGACTACGACCCTCAAGCGATCTCCGAGGCCGCCCGTCGCTACACTCTGCCCAACCTGACCTTCGCGACAGGAAACCCGACCGACTGGGAGGGGACGATCGGCGCCACGATGCACGACGCCGTGACCTGCTTCGATGTCCTCGAGCACGTCAAGCACCGCGAGCTGCTCCTCGAAGGGCTGACCTATCACCTGCGTCCGGATGGCTGGCTGCTGCTCTCGACGCCTTGCGCTCACGCCCACAACGTTCTCGAACCCGACTGGGAGCATCACCGCATCGAATACGCTGCGGCCAGCCTCTACGATCTGCTCCGTCGATACTTCGCCATCGTCCGGCGCGCTGACGAACCCTCTTTCCCGGAACGAAGGATCTTCGAAGGGTTGCACGCCCGCGGGATCGACTATCTTCTCTACATGAATCCTGTCCTGTGCAGCGAACCCATCCAACTGCCCAATCCCTACCGCAGGTAGTCGCCTGCGAGCAGCGTCCTGGACTCGTTCGCCCGGTCTTCGTGAGCGCCCGGGCACGGCGCTGTCGCAGCGCACTACAATGGCCTTGAACTCTACCTACCTCAAGAGGGAGACCCCATGTTCTGTCCGCAATGCAGGTCGGAGTATCGCGAAGGGTTCACTCGCTGCGAGAGCTGTGACGTTGCGCTGGTCGCTGTGCTGCCGCCCGAGGCGGGGGATCCGGCGGATCGCGATCTGGTGATGGCGTTCGAGACCGGCGATCCGGGGCTGCTGGCGATGGCGCACTCGATTCTCGATCAGGCCGCAGTTCCGTATCTCACCCAGGGCGAGGGCATTCAGGACCTCTTCGGCGTAGGGCGCCTCGGCACCGGTTTCAGCATTCTCACCGGACCGGTGCACATTCTGGTCGAGCGCGTCCGCGAGGCGGAGGTGCGGCAGCTGCTCGACGGCCTCGAAGAGGACGCTGCGGCTCATCACCTCGGCGACCACGCCGGCGAGGACGAACGCGACCGCGAACCCGAAGTCTGAGGCGGCGCCCGAAACGGCGCCGCGCGTCCGGCGCTACGGTGACGCGGACGACCAGCTGTCGGTGTTGCCGCGCTCGAAGCCGTCGGAGAAGAGATCCGTCAGGTGGTGGATGCGGAAGTGGTCGGCCACTGTCGCGTCCGGGCGGATCATGCGCACGTCGAGATCCTGCCCGT
>JADLGX010000623.1 GCA_020849095.1 Candidatus Eiseniibacteriota bacterium | reverse complement strand
GCGCGTCGCATCGGGCCGGCGACCTTCCTGTTCGGCATCCGCGAGTCGTCGGGCGGCATCGGCATGAACCTGCACGCCTTCGACGACCGCCTCGAGCTGCAGAGCGACGTGTTCGGCTTCGGCGAGAACGTGCGCCCGCGCTGGCGTGAGCACCTCGGCTTCGAGTTCGTCAAGCGCATGTGGCTCGTCGCCGGCGTCGACGACATCGTCAACGCCGACCGCCGCGACTACTTCTTCGGCGGCCAGCTGCGGTTCGACGACGAGGATCTCAAGTCGATCCTCCCGTTCGCCACGATCCGCCCCTAGCGATCTCCAGGCGTAGGCATTCCCCCGGGCTGAAAGCCCGGGGCACCGACGGCCGCTGAAGCCCGGGGCATCGACCCCGGGCTCGACACCACGCCGGACTGGCTGAACTCCCTTCTGCAGGTCCGTTGTAGCGCGAGCTCCAGCCAGTGATTCGGGACGTGAAGCCCGGGGTGAAAGGCCCCGGGCTTGCGGTGTGTGCGCCCATCATGGGCACGACCTTGCGGGTGCAAGTCCCGCCGAGAGGAGACCATCCCGATCGAAGCGAATCGCAACTGCGGAAGGGTGACCGACCGTGGGGAGGAAGCGAGGAGCGAACCCGCGGGCCGATGAACAAGAACCCGATACGAGGCGACGACGAGCAGGACGAGCGAGCACACGATCGCGAAGCCCCGAATGGTCGAGGCTCAGGCGTCGTAAATCGGGCGGTCGCGCGGCGAAGGGCCGTGTTCTTACCTGGGGAGATCTCGCCTCACGCCCGAAAGGGCGACGCAGTGAAGCGGAGCGAGAAGTCAGCCGAGGCCGTAGTAGCGGACGCGGAGCCGAGCAGGGACCCCCCGAACCTCGGAAGCCTCTGACGGCGCGAAGGGCTGAACGATGGGAGAGCGAAACGATCGTGCGTCTCAAGAGCAAAGGGCCACAGATGTCGAGGCAACTCGAGCTACCGGAGGGAGGCAGGGGCGAAACCCCGACGGCCCCCCGGAGCGTGGAAACGCCGATGGCGACGCACGGCGACGAGCGCTCGGGAACGAGCGACCTGATGGAACGCGTGTGCGAACGCGCAAACCTCCAGGCCGCGCTGAAGCGGGTGAGGAAGAACAAGGGCAGCGCCGGCATCGACGGGATGACGGTGGACGAGCTGCCAGAGCACCTCAAGACGCACTGGCCCGCGCTGCGTGAGCAACTGCTTGCGGGCACGTACCAGCCGTCCATGGTGCGACGGCACGCGATCCCGAAACGCGGCGGTGGGGTACGAGAGCTCGGCATCCCGACCGTCGTCGATCGGTTCATCCAACAAGCCATCCTGCAGGTGCTGGGTCCGCGATTCGACCCGACCTTCTCGCAATACAGCTACGGCTTTCGGCCACGGCGCAGCGCCCACGACGCCGTCGTGCAAGCGCAGCGATACGTGAACGACGGCCGGCGCACCGTGGTGGACGTGGATCTGGAGAAATTCTTCGACCGCGTGAACCACGACGTGTTGATGGGTAGGCTGGCCAAGCGCATCGTGGACAAGCGGCTGCTCGGGCTGATCCGCCGCTACCTGGAAGCGGGGATGCTCGCGGATGGGATCGCGATCGAGCGTCATGAGGGAACGCCCCAGGGCGGCCCTCTCTCGCCGCTCCTCGCGAACGTGCTCCTCGACGAGGTCGACAAGGAACTGGAGAAACGCGGTCACGCCTTCGTGCGCTACGCCGACGACTGCAACGTCTACGTGCGGTCCAAGCGGGCGGGCGAGCGCGTGATGGAGCTGCTTCGGCAGCTCTTTGCAAGCCTCAGGCTCCGAGTGAACGAGTCGAAGAGCGCCGTCGACAAGGTGTGGAACCGCAAGCTCCTCGGCTACTCCCTATGGGCAGCCAAGGGGCGAGTGGCGAAGCACCGCGTCGCACCAACGGCCCTGGAAATGATGAAGATCCGCGTGCGTGAGGTCACGCGCCGAAGTCGAAGCCAGAGCATCACGAGGGTCGTGCAGGACCTCCGGTCATACCTCGTCGGGTGGAAGAACTACTTCCGCCTCGCCGATACACCGGGGGTCTTCCGCGCGCTCGACGAATGGATTCGGCATCGGCTACGAGCGCTTCACCTCAAGCACTGGCGCCGAGGAACGACGATCTATCGCGAACTGCGCGCCCGGGGACTGCCCGAGCATGCGGCCGCCAGAGTCGCCGCGAACGGCCACCGCTGGTGGAGGAACTCCGCCATGCTGATCAACATCGCCTTCCCCACCAGCTACTTCGACGGCCTGGGCCTCCCCAGACTCGCCGCGTGACCTCAACCAATCGAACCGCCCGGTGCGGACCCGCACGCCGGGTGGTGTGGCAGGGGTCCCGAGGGTTTTCCTCGGGCCCCTATGCCGATTGTCGGTGCCCCGGGGCTTCAGCCCGGGGGCATTCATCGACAGGCCTTCAGTTCGCCGACCAGGTGGCTTCGACGCGCTGGACCTTCGCGGCGTGGACGAGGGCGCGGGCGACGGCGGGCAGGTCTCGGTAGCGAGCGCGAGGGAAGGGCAGGGTGAGGAACCAGCGCGCCTCGACGCTCTCCGCTTCGCCTCGCAGCCAGCCGCGCTGCACGACGGCGGAGAGCCATGCCCCCTCCTCGGCGCGGTGCGCGGGCACGGCGCCGCTCTCGAGGAGACGCTGCACGAGGCCGGTCGCGCTCCCGAGCTCGGCGCGTATCCGCGGCGTGCCGAGCTCGAACCGCTGGACGGTCGATTCGTTCACGAGCACGTACTCGCGGTAGCCGACGAAGGTCGCTCCGGCGCGCACGCTGCGTACGTGGAGGACGGCCGCGAGCCGCGTCGGGTTCGCGAGCACCCACTCACGCGGCACCGCCGCACCCGCCATCGTCTCGAAGCTCCACTCGGGCAGCTCGACCACCGGGGCCTGCCCGGCCTCCCGCGGGACGAACCGCGCCACGACGGCGTCGGC
>JADLGX010000622.1 GCA_020849095.1 Candidatus Eiseniibacteriota bacterium | reverse complement strand
GGCGAAGAAGCCCCGCGACTGGCCTCTCGAGGCGTTCGACCACCGCGTGCTCCGAGAGGCAACGCCTCCCGCGTCGCTACTTGGTGGGTCATGAAGGACTTGAACCTTCAGCCAACGGATTAAGAGGTCGGTGGTCACGGCGACGGAACGAGCACAGGACAAGCTGCGCCATCGCATCGATCGCCAATGAATGTGCCCAGGGTGTGCCCGGCCCCGGGCGCCGCATGCCGCGGCGTCTTGGTCCGGGCGGCACGCGACTAGGCGCGCCACCTGCGCGCTTGCAGGCGGAGGGGACACCCGGTCCGCCCGTGGTCTGACGAGCCACCGGCGGCAAAGGTGTGTTCCCGAGGGTGTGGGAGCCGGCAACCGATACCCAATCGAGGGGATGACAGTCGTTCAGCTCCGATTCCAATGCGAATCAGTTACCGTGGTCACCGATGGATGGGGCTCGGCGGTGGGCACGCGCGTCGGTTCTGATTGGTGCAGCCTCGATGGCAGGATGCAACTCGCCCGCCGCTGAAATGGCGCCGTCCTTCTTGCCGTGCCCACCGACGCGTGCGAGGCCGGCTTCATCTTGCAGGCGAACTGAGAAGGAGCGTGCCGAACCGGCCGTGGAAGCCGCGAAGACTGACGATGGCATGGTGCCCGTGGACGGAGAGTCCATTGTGGGCGGCGAGGAGTTGCAGACCTGGAGTGAACGGCCGATGAGCGCCTCCATCTCCAACGGCGTCGAACTCGCCACCGGTGGTCCACGGCTGCGTGACGACTGTTTCAACGACGTAGTCGCCCTGCTTGGTGGGAGCCGGATGAAGTGCACCGGAGTCCTCCTGACTACCACGATGGTCCTGACAGCACGGCACTGCGGTGCGGTCGACATCGTGGTAATGGGGACGTCAGTTGAAAGCGCTCGGGTAATGCGCCGCGTTCGCCGCACCGCACGCCACCCGAACCCTCGAGTAGACGCGATGCTTCTCCGCATCGATGAAGTCCCAGGCGCGTGCGTTCACGACCGCCGGCGGAGCGACCACAAGGATCCTCCCGATGGCACTGGCGTGATCCTCGGATTTGGTGCGAGTGATCGGCACGGACGTGTCGGCGCAGAGGTCCTGCGCCATGCCGATGTCCAGCTCTCAGGCTGGAGTTGCTCAGTTCGGTCTGCGAGGCGAAACGGCTGCTCACCCTCTCACGAGATGGTGGTGTCGGGAAGCGCTGCAGACACCTGTTTCGGCGACAGCGGCGGGGCACTCTTCGAACGCGCTGGGTCGACCTTTCGCCTCGTCGGAATCACGGCTCGAGCGCTGCCATCGCGCGGTACTGCCTGCGGCCAAGGCGGCGTCTACACGCGCCTCGACGCCCTTGCGCCGTGGATTGCGGCGGAGCTCGGAAAGGTGGAGGAGTGATGGCGCGGCTCGCCTGGTTGCTCGGTATCGGCGTCGGGCTTGCCTCGTGTGGCCGTGCGGCCGGCACTCCCACCACACCGCGGTCCGATTGTACCCGGGATGACGGACTGCCCGACGCATCCGACAGCGGCGCGAGGGATGCCGGTGCGGGCGCTGAAGCAGCCGCTGACGGCGCGGTTGCTGACGCAAGCGTCGCTCTCATCGCCCAACTAGATCGGGCGCCCCCCTCGCGCGTAGTCTGTACGTTTCACACCACGAAGCATGCCATCAAGCCGCAGATTGAGTTCCCAGCTCTCTCGGCCGAAGGTCTTGTGCAGAGCTTGCGGCTAGACGGACCCGCGCAGGTCTGGAAAGTGCTTTGCGCGATGGAGCCCGTGAAAGGTGACGCGGGCGCTATCGGCCACCTCTTTCCGGATGCGGCCCCGCACATCGCCCTCGGCATGGACGCCGGCGATTCGGCCCAGCTCAAGATCGGGGACAGTTCGTGGAGCGTGACGATTAGGCAGGAGGGTAGCCCCTCAACCGCGAGCACGGGGCCTAAGCGGGCTGAGCGCGCAGACCTTCGGAGTCTTGACGCCGTCGGAGACGTCGTGGGGGAACTCGGGAAGATCGTCGCGGAAATCGCCGTCAGCCGTGCGCGCGTGGCAGCGCTCAATGTCGTCCGGAAGCGTCTTCTTGACGCGTGCGACAGTGGCGCAAAGGAGTGTCTACCCGAGACCTGCACCGCGATCAGGGCACTCCGGATCCAAGATCTGACGGGTGCCCTACCCACTTTGCGAGACGCGCTTGTCGCGGACTTGGTCCAGAGGGCGGTGATGCACCTCCAGAACGTTGAAGTCGTCAAGTTCATGTCGGAGGTGCTGCTGGCCGCGGCAAGGCACGGCGAGGTTGAAGCCGACCCGCATGCCCTCGCGCGCGCGGCACGCAACTCGAACCTACGGAAACCCGTTGCGGAGGCTGTCGACCTTGTTGAGATCTGCATGCAGACTGCCTACTCGTGCACGGTGGAGGAGACCTGGCAGGTGATCGTTGCGAACAAAGTGCAACTGACGGCGGACGAGCGCGCGGCTGTGGAAGCGCTAATCGGCGCGTTGCGGGCGTCGTCGGAAGAGCCCGCTCGGAAACGCGTTCTGCGCACCGTAGACGCCGCGTTTGCACTGATTGCTCTTCAGAACGGCAGTGCTCGTCTGACAGACGTTCGACTACTTGCCAGCGCCCTGATACGCAACGATCTGCCGAAAGTGATCGCGGTCGGGTCCAGGTTCCTCGGCGACAGTTCCTCGACGAATCTGACACGCGTAGCCGGGACCGTCGCCGCCTACGCAGCCACATTCGAAACGCCAGCGAAGACCGGCGAGGAGCGCAAGCAGCGCTACGAAGCGCGGAAAGAACTGGTGTCCGACCTGATCGACTCGTTGACTGACCGCGCAGAGCGAGGGGGTGAGTTCATCGTATCCGTCGGGTCCGTGCCCGGCCTCATGATTGGGGGGCAGAAGACCAAGGACGCGGACTGGCAGCTTCCCCCTCCCCAACTCGCCTTGCCAACAGGGCTCGCACTCCAGTTGTTGCCCACCGACACTGGCCCGGGTCTGCATCTCGCCTTCAGCGGTTTGGACCTCGCCCAATTCGCCGCCACGGACAACGACGGGCAGCTCTCGGATCCGTCTTGGGCGAGCGCGTTAACCGTCGCTCTTCAGGCGGGGTTCCTGATCGGCCAGCCATCGTCGTCGTTCTTCGTCGGGGCGGACGCCCGCTATTCACCGGGCATTCTCGCGCCAAGCGGCGACCCTACCAAGTCTGGTGGTGGTGCCTATCGAGTTGGCCTACTGGTCGGCTACTACGTGCCGTTGCTGGACCTGAACTGAGTCGCCGCGGAGGCGGAGCCCGTCGTTCGGCCCTTTCAGACGCCGGCACTTCGAACCTGGTGCCGACCGCCACCGCCGCACGGCTGCTCGCAGGTCTGGATCGAGTCGCTGTGTCGGGCGGCGGTCCGTCCGCCGCGTCCTCCCGTCCCCCATTTTGGGGTAGGGAAGGCCGCACGCGCCGCCTCGGGGAAGGCTCGTGCACGAGATCGCGTATACTTGCGATGCCATGGGGTGTCGGTTCGTCTCGGTCCTCGCCGCGCTGGTCGCGCTGGTGAGCGTTTCGTCCTGCGGGCGCCGCGGGCCGGAGCTGCCCGCGAGCGGGGCTCCGACCACGGGCGACGTCTTCGGGGGCAAGGAGTGCAACTCGGTTCGCAACCCCCTGGAGCCGGTGCTGACGGCGTGGAAGTCGGACGACCGAGCGCAGATCACCGCGCTCCGCCAGCAGGGCGTCATCGCCGTGCGATACGCCGTCCAGGGCTGTAACGTGGAGCTTGAGGTGCTGCCGAACTGCACCGGTCCGGGCAAGTACGCGTTCACTCCGAGCCCCTTCAAGAACCGCGATATCATTGAGCGGCAGAGCGAGCTCTTCGCCGAGTTGCCGCTCGGCGCCGCGCGCCTGGCGGGCGAGGTCGCGCGTGATCGAGCGCTGCGCACGGACTACGTGCGGGTGGGGGTCGCGTCGTTGCCGTCCGGGCAGTCCTACGCGCCGACCGAGCTCCGCGGCCCCGACTGCCCGCGCGCGACTCACGTCGTCGCGCGCATCTACCTGGGCGGCTTCGCCATGGCCGCGGGGGAGACGAGCAAGGTGCGGGCGGAGGCCTCGCTATTCGGGCTCGGTGGCGGCGGGCGCAACACCTCCAGCATCAAGACGCTGTTCGTGGACGGCGTGCCGGAGGCATGCGAGCAGGCCTATGCGAGCGGCGAAGAGAGCCCGCGCTGTGCAGTGCCGTTGCGGGTTGGCCTGTTGCCGCTCGCGGGCCATGCGATGCCTGAATGCCCAGTCGGGTCAGCCTGGGACGGTGCGCGTTGCGTACGCAGCCACGTCGTCACTCAAGTGAACTGCCCCGCGGGCACGCAGTGGAACGGATCCGAGTGCGCGGCGAGGGTGAGCACGTCGTGTGGCGCCGGGTTCCATTTCGAGGTGGGGAAGGGCTGCCTGCCCCACATTGCTGCCGACCCGCTCGTTGCGCCCCCGGCGGACTACGCCATCGCGGCCAGCGAACTGAAGAAGTGGAACGAATTCAGTCCCGACGTTGGCGCGAATCAGACCGCGCGCGAGAATGCCCAGAAAGCGATGATGGGCTACTACAGCGCCAAGCGGAACAAGTCCGAAGCGGCGCGGTACGTGGTTCACGCTGCCTACCATGTAGCCAAGATGAAAGCGGCGTCCGGCGCGATCGACACGGAAAAGTGGTGGAAGAACACAATCAAGGCCTGGGAGAGCTACAAGAAGGTCGCCCCGGTCGAAGAGGGAAGGAACTCCGCCGTCGGCTCGCCCGAGGCCACCTTGGCCGCGCAGGCGGAGTACACGCTGCTCGACCAGGAGATCACCAAGAAGTTCGACTACCAGTCAGGGCATCACCGCTTCAAAGGGACGCCGGTGCAGGTGATCGAGGCGTATCGCAGGCAGGCCACGGTTGCCAAGGGTTGGTACGAAAAGCTGCAGGTCGTGATCGACAAGTATGTGTCGCACGAATACACTACCGTCGCCATCGCCCGCCAAGGGACGCTCTACGACTCACTCCGCACGGGGCTGTACAACGTGCGTCCGCCCGAGCTTCAGCTGTTCGACGCGAAGCAAGAGGCGCTTCTGAAGAAGCATGAGGAAGGCGACCAGCGGGAGAAAGTCGGCGCCATCCGGGCCAAGGTTCAGCAAGCCTGGCTCGACGCTCGCGATAACGAGACCAACCCCGCGGACGAGGTCATGGTCGACCGGTACGCGAGCGCCATCGTACTGTCGCGCCGCTACGACGTATCGCACGCCAGCGTGGTCCACGCTATCCGACGCTTGGCGTTCTTCACCGAAGTGATCGGCGAGCCCAGGATGAAGCGGTTCTCGGCCAAGGTGAAGGATCTCAACTACACCGAGGGCATGTTCCCCAAGATGCTGCAGGCCAGGTGACGCCCGGAGACCAAGTTGCCCGCGGTGTTCGGCGGGGGAGACGTGCAAGTTTGCGCAACGCGCGAACCCTCGGAGTCCTGATGTTGCTCCGGCCCCCGTCTCGATGGGTAGCCCTGTCGCGCGCTACGATGGCTGCATGCATGATGGCGGCCACGGCGTGGGCCTGCGCTTCGCGGCAGGGCGCGGTGCCCCGCACCGCCGACGGAGAGCTGCTGGGAAAGCGCGTGAGCTTCACGCTCGTGAGCGACGCGGGGCAGCCGGTCGGAGTGCCGCTGACGGGACGCGCCACCGTCGTCGACTTCTGGGCGCCCACGTGCAAGCCCTGTCAGGAGAAGGTCCCGGCGCTCCACGCGCGCCGCGGCGAACTCGCCTCGGCCGGCGTCGAGCTCGTGCTGGTCGCCGTCCTCGCCGACGGGGAGTCGACGGCCGATGCCGCCGCGGCGCTCGCCTCGTGGGGCGTACCTGGCGCACCGTTCTTGGTGGACCGCGATGAGGTCTCGGCGCGCGAGGCAGCGGTTCGCGGGCTGCCCGCGACGCACGTCTACGACCGCGCAGGAAACCTCGGCTGGATCGCGCCCGTTTCGGCGAGCGCCGGCGACGTGGTCGCTGCGGCAAAGGCGATGGCGAAGTGAGCCAGCGCGCCAGCGGGCGCGCCCGCACCTCAGGATGAGTTGCAGGCCGAGAGTTCCTCATCGAAGTCATCACGGCACTCACTGGTGCAGGATCGGAAGTCCTCGGTGTCGTCGTCCGACTGGCGGCAATCCGACACGCATGCGCGATATTCGTTGCTGGCGTCCCGGCGGCACCGCGCCTCGGGAGCCAGTGAGTGCTTCGTTGCCCACGACCCTCGCTCGTAGAAGCTGGAGCGGATTGCATGCGTCACACTCATTCGGCCCGCGAAGCAGCGCGCAATGACGGCAGCACGCGCGGCGCCGCTGCCGTGGGAGGTGTCGCCGGAGAACGGCCGCATGGTGAAGTATGCGAGCGCCGCCTCGACCGCCTCGGTCGGTGCATTGCGTGCTCCGTAACAGTCGGCCGCTTGCTCGCTCGATCCAAGTTCGTGATGTCCCTGCTCGTGGCGCAATACGAACGCGCAGAGCGCGGTATTCGACGCACAATGGATGGGATGGACCCTCACGGCGCCCAGCACGGCCACGCCGAAGTCAAGCGTCGTGGCGTCGAAGTAGAACCGGACGAGGTTGCGTGGCCTGTCCAATGGCGGCACGTCTCGCACCGCCGTTCGCGCCGCTGGCCACGGCGGGACGACCGGCGGCTGGGGAAGTAAGCCGGGCCGTAGACCTGCCCATGCGCGAGCCGTGGAAGGAGCAGGGCGCCCACAATGGCCCCAGCGGCGACGAACTCACGTCCGACGATTCCTCTTGACTAAGCACGTGGCGAGCGCGGTCAATTCCCCTCCACCGAATCTTCTGTCTGCGCGGGCTGGGCGTCGGTCCCGAGACATCCGCACCCGCACGCTTGGCGACGGACCGCGCGCAAGAGCGAGGGTCGGCCTATTGGTCCGCGGCTTGGGGTTTCGGGGCGACATGTTCCCGACAACAATCCGCCACGCTCACGCGGACAGCACTGGGGGCGCCAGTGCCCTTTCCGGCCGATCCCCTTCCCGCAGAGGCTCGGTGGCCTATGGCCGCAGCTCGAGCCGAACGCTTGACGACCGTGTCAACAGCGTGTAAGTTCGTTTCATGGAAGGCGAAATTCGTTTCATGAACGAGGTCTTCCGTATCATAACCGGTGCACTTCGTCTCGACACAGAAAAAGTCAGGAATTACTCCGCGTTTCTCGCAAAGAAACTCGAGGACGCCGGCGAGAAGGGCTCTGCGGATCGACTCCGCAAGCTTCTTGAGGAGACCGACCACGAGCTGCGTCCGGCCGGTGTGGCTGTCGCACGCGCGATCCCCGTCGATTCGGAAAGCCGGTTCTCGCTGCTCGAGCGGGTGAACCTGAAAATTGACGAGCCGCCAGTCGTGCTGTCCGAGCCTCAGCGCGCGACGATGAATGAGTTCCTGAGCGTTGCCAAGAGCCACGCGCAGCTGGAGGCGGAAGGGGTCACCACGTCGCTAAGCCTCATCCTCTACGGGCCACCCGGTTGCGGCAAGAGCCGCCTCGCACGCCACATCGCGCGCGAACTCGAACTCGACCTCTACGTCGCGCGCCTCGACGGCATCATCTCGTCCTACCTGGGGAGCACATCGAAGAACATCCGTGCGTTGTTCGATTTCGCCGCCAGGAATCCGTGCGTGCTCTTCCTCGACGAGTTTGACGCGATCGCCAAGCTGCGCGGCGACGTCCAGGAATTGGGCGAGCTAAAGCGGGTGGTGAACAGCTTCATTCAGAATTTGGACACCGTAGGTCGGCAGTCGGTCATTCTCGCCGCCACGAACCACGAGGAACTCTTGGACTCGGCGGTTTGGCGGCGGTTCGCCTACCGGCTCGAGCTGTCGTACCCCGACGCCCCTCTGCGCGACGAGCTCTGGCGCCGGTTCCTGCGGCGCGTCACTTTCGGACCCAAGGCACTGGAGGTTCTGGTCGACCTATCGGAGGGGTTCTCGGGCTCCGACATCGAAGAAACGTGCCTTCGTCTCCGGCGGCTGGAGGTGACAGCGCGACGAGCAGCCACACTCCATGACGCTTTCCACGTGCTTCAGAACCTGGCGCTCGGTGAGGGCGAGACGCGAAGAGTGCTGAGTGCGGCGAAGGGGAAGGACCTGGGCGACGTGGCGGCGCTTCTCAGAACCAGAAACGAGAAGCTGTACAGCCACGCGATCCTGGCGCAGCTCTTCGGCGTCTCAAAGGCCACCGCATTCCGCCTGTCGCGTCATGAAGGGGCCGAGCATGCCTAGCAAGCCCGACGACGGCAGTCTTGATCGTCTTCCGATCAAACTGATTCTGCCGACCCAGGGAAACGAACGTGTTGTGCCCGGTGGCGGACCTCGTGCAACCCCGTTCAGAGAAGTGACGCCGGAGTATCGGAGCAGGTTGCGACACCAGGTCGACGCCATCAAGGCAGTTGCTGCCGCGACGCCCAGCGGACTCGGCGTTCCGATGCGCGTAAAGCTGCTGGAGAAGTCCGTGGCAAAGAGCCATCGGCCGCATCACCTCTTCTCCGCGTCGACCTGCCCGATCATTGGTGCAGGAATGCTCGGCGAACTCTTCGTCAAAGGAACGCCTCGCGGGTTGCAGGAGCTGGCGTCGCTCATCGAGGCCCACCATTCGGCACAGATGATCAAGGAGCTGTCGTCGGTGGAGGTTATCGAGCCCGTAACGCCGATCCTCCGGCGGGGCGGCGTCGCACCACTCGACATTCTCCGGAAGAGCCCGCGAAGAAGGAAGGGATTCGTCACTCGCGTGCGGCTCTTCGACTACGCGAGCGACCAAGAACAGTCGCGGGTTGAAGCCGACTTCCTGGCGGCATGCGCGAAGCGCGGCATTCCCACAAGCCAGGAGGGGTACGCCCCGGGAAGCTACGTCTACTCTGCGGAGTGCGCATCGAGCGATGACGTGGATGCGCTGTCCCGCGTCGTGGGCGTCCGATCGCTTGCGAGGATGCCACTGGTTCGGGCGGTTCGGCCCCGCGTCATCAGACCGGCCGGCCTTCCACAAGACCTGCCCAGCGTGCAAGGACTGAGCGGCGACTTCCCGGTAGTCGTTGTGGTCGATTCGGGAGTCTCAACGGCACTCCCTGCTTTGCGCGAATGGATCGTGGGTGCCAGAACTGACGTCGCTGAACCGTACCGAAACCCTGAGCACGGGACCTTCGTTGCGGGCCTGGTCTGTTGGGGCGGGCATCTGAACCCCGGGCTTCCCGGGATTGGCGCATCCCCGTGCGGGATCTTCGACTTGCAGGTCATCCCGAACTACGACCCGGCGAAGGGCGCAACCGACGACCTCCTCGAATCGGAGTTCCTCCAATCTCTCGAGGCTGCCCTTCGGGAACACGCGAACAAGTACAAGGTGTGGAACCTGTCCCTCGGGACCGACGAGGTTTGCTCCCTGGACGAGTTCTCCGCGTTTGCCGAGCAACTCGACAACCTGCAGGAGAAGTACCAGGTCGTCTTCGTCATCAGCGCGGGTAACTACGACACGCCGCCGCTCTTGGACTACCCGCGAACGCCTGGACAGCTTCGCGCCGGGCGAATCACGAGCCCAGCCGACAGCGTGCTCGGCGTGACGGTGGGTTCCGTCGCGCAGGTTGATACGAGCCCCGGGCAAACATCGAATCACCCATCCACCTTCTCGCGGCATGGTGCGGGACCGAACCACGTCATCAAGCCGGACCTCGTCCACTACGGAGGCGCGTGCTCGACGGACCTCAACCACACCGCCGGTGTTCGCTCGATCGTTGGCACGACCACCGCCGAGGATGTCGGCACGAGCTTCGCGACGCCGCTCGTGTCGAGGAGCCTCGCCCAGGTGTTCCACCAAATCACTCCGTCTCCGTCTCCCGTCCTGGCGCGCGCGCTGTTGACGCACCACGCTCGTGATCCGCGGAACGGTGGGCGAGTGCCCGACGGTGAAGAGAACTACTTCGGCTTTGGGCTTCCGCAGCCCCCGCCGTACTGCCTCCAGTGCTCGCCGAGTTCTTCCACGCTTGTGTTCGAGGACACCCTTCGTCCCGGCTACTTCCTCGAGTGGGATGACTTTCCCTACCCGCCGTCCCTCGCGCGACAGGGTCGATTCTTCGGCGAGATATGGATGACAGTGGCGTTCGCGCCAGCGCGTGGGGCGCGTTGGGGGACCGAGTACTGCGAGACACACATCGATGCGCATTTCGGCGTCTTCTATGAGCAACGAGAGAGGAAGACCGGCCAGGTGACCCGCAAGTTCAGGGGGTTGGTGCCGCCCGAGCACAAGAACCCTGGGGTCCTCTACGAGTCGTACCAAGTCGAGCGCCTCCGGAAGTGGGCACCCGTGCGGACCTATCACGGACAACTCGGCGACGGCGGCGAGCGCGGAGATCGTTGGCGGCTCATGGTGCGGCTTCTTACCCGGCACGGTGTGGAGGACGCTGAAGCGTTCAAGCCGCAGGCGTTCGCGCTGGTCGTGACCATCGCAGATCCGTTGGGTCAAGCGCCCGTGTACGACGAGATGGCTCGGAGCATCCGGACGCGGTTCAGCGCGCAGAACCTTACAGTTCGTGCGGCGCCGCGCGTCCGCGCGAGGGTCTGAAGCGCCTCTACGGTCTGGTAGCATTCACCAATAGCACCCACGGCGCGCGCCGGCGGGTCCAGGAGGTTACCCACGACGAGGTAATGGTCTGGGCCGCCAACTGCGCCGGGCAAAGTGCCCACTGGCAACCGCGGTCCTTCTTGCGTCCGGCGGTACTCCGAGCGCCTTTGCGGGCGCCGCGGGGGCGCGGGGCGCCCACGAAGGCGAGCGCTACGGGAGGGCGGCGGAGTGCCATGACGACCAGGGCGGCTTGTTTTCGGCGGGCAAGCGCGCGTCGCGGAGTCGCTCGGTACCGTCCTCTGTTCGGCGCGTCGCCCATTCCGCCCTTCCGCCCGTGGGCGGCGACGGGGCGGGCGCCGCCCAGGGAGGACAAGATGGAGAAGGAACAGCGTGCGCGAGTCGCAGCCCAGCTTCGCGAGCGGCTCAGCGAGTCGAGCTACGGCTTGCTCGGGCACGCCGCGACGGAGGCCGTCGCGCTGTTGGCGACGGCGGAGTTCGCTTCGGCGTGGTGGGAGCTTCGCGAGCCCCACGGACGGCGGCCGGTCGTGCCGCGGTTCGCCTTGAGCATTCCGGGACTCGGCCACGTCTGCGACGTGTTCGACTACGGCGGCCGCGGGGGTCTCGACGACGCCGATGGGTGCCCGCTGATCTCGGTGTTCGCAAAACTCCAGCCGATGGTGATGACGGCCCATGAACACCACGTGCTGAAGGATGTCGCCGGTCAGCGCTTGGTCGAGCTGAAGCAGTTGGTCGACGCCTGTCTCGCCTCCACCTGGTCGGTGCGGTCGAGTCCGCCCCGCTTCCTTGACGACGTGCGGGCGCCGGCCCGCGGGAGGTAGGGCCTAGGTCGCGGACGAGAAGCGCTCGAAGTTCCGTTCGTAGATCGCCATCGCCTCCGCGCGCCATTCGTCGAACTTGCGGAAGTCCGTAAGGCCACGCCCTTCCAGTTCTTCCCTGCCGTAGTCCCAGGCACGGCATTCTTCGTCGCGCACCAGATCCTGTTCGGCTTCCGTCATCGGCTGGCTAGCCAGAGCGGCAGCGTCGGCCTCCAAGTGCGTTCCCGATGCCGCCGCGAGCTTCGCGTCGTACTTCATGACGGCAGCCTTGTAGTTCGGCGTTTGTTTCCCGCGCATGTGCGAGAGAGCATGGCCGAACTCATGGGCAAGTGCGACCAGCTCTCGCATCGCCGGCCCGGGGGTGTTCTGGTCGTCGCGGTAGATCCAGATCACCGCGTTCAGAGTCCGCACGCTCGCCGGGGCATCGGGATGGCGCTCCTTGGGCTCGCAATAGCCGGTTCGCGCAACCGCGTCTCGGCTGTGCGTGTGCACTTTGACGCGCCACTCGGGATGCCTAGCCGCCGTATCGTCCGCGTCCTCGATCCACTCCCGGAACATTGCGCGAAGCTGTTCTTCCGTGTGGCCCATGGCGCCCATGGCGCAAGGTTACGGGAAGTCGGGCGGCGCGGGCGGCGCACCTTGAACGATCGGCCGCCGGGGGCGTTGCCAGCGAACGCCTATTTCGAAGTTCGTGAGCTGGTCAACGCGAGCCGACGAGTCGACTCCCTCGGGTCGGCCATTCCACCTCGGGAGCGGCCGTGGCTCGCGCGTCGCACCTCGGTGGTACCACCGCGGGAACACTAGGCGACCGCAGCCGGGGCCGCGCGGTCGCCAGCGTGGTGCCCGGCGCTGCGGGACGGCCCTGTTTTCTGCCGGAAAGCACGCGTGTCGCTCTCGCTCGGTACGGTGGTGGGTTCGGCCAGTCGCCTGCCTAGCCTCTTGTTGGCGGGCGGCAGCGGAGGACGCCATGACCGCCCACACCAAGCACCCGTTTGCCGCAAAGCTCGACCATGCCACCGCCGAGGAAATCCGGGCAAGACACCGGGCCGGCGAGGCGCCTCGCACCCTAGCGCTCGAGTACGGCGTCGCGCGCTCCTCTCTCTATGAGGTGCTCCGCGGCCGGACTCATCAGGGGTTGCTCGTCTTGCGGCTGCGGCCGGTAGAGCTGGCTCGCCTCGAACAGTTCGCGCGCGAGCTCGAGCTCTCGCCCGGCGAGCTGGCGGCACGTTGCATCGAGCGCGCGCTGACGCCTGAAGGCCGACTCTGAGATCACCGACCCCGCCGGCGCGCACTTCCACGCGAGCGTCGACGGGGTCCCAGCAAGGAGATTGCCATGGACACCGTACAGCCCGAAGGGTCTGCGCCGCATGCCGGCCGCAACGAACCCGATGAGCGCAGCGTCGAGGAAGCTGCAGAGGCAACCGCTGACACCCCGCCTCACGTGAGGCTCCATCCGCGTCACGTGGAGTACCTGACCGAGCGCGCGGTCGACCCCGAGCTCGCCTGGCGCGAGGGCGTTCGCTCGCTCGACGAGGGGCAGGTTCGCGCGGCCGTCCGCAACCAGGGCGTCGTCGGCGGCGGGCTCGCGTTCCCGTACGCGTTCGTCGAGTCCGCGTACACGAGGGTGCAGCTCGACGAACGCGAGAGGAACGGTAAGAAGGCCGTGACGCCGAGCGGGGTCACGCCGCCGCCGTACGTCGTGTCGACCACGACCGAGGACGTCGGCGAGCCGCTGTTCGTCGTCGAGGCCCCGGCGAAGGCGCTCGCTCTGGCGTCGGCGGGCTTCACGAACGTAGTCGGCTGCGGGGGCGTCAACGCCGGCGTCTTCGAGAAGGGAACCTCCAAGCTGCAGCCGCTGATGGCGCGCTTCACGACCCCGGGGCGCACCGTCCACATGGTGTTCGACGCGGGAAGGTCCACGAACCCGCGGGTCGCGAAGGCGGAGGCGCGTATCGCCCGCGCGCTGATGGACCACGGATGCGTGGTTCGCGTCGTCGAGCTTCCGTTAGGACCCGACGGCGCGGACCAGGGCCCCGACGACTTCATCGCGCGGGAGGGGCGCGAGGCGTTCGGGAGCCTCGTCGAGGCCGCGAAGCCGGCCGACCCGGCGGAATGGGCGAAGACGGCGGTGGAGGCCGGACCGGCGGAGGCGAGGGCGCTCGTCGAGCAGCTGCCTTTTGTCGCGGCGCTCGAAGCCGGCGGGCCTGCCGCGCTCGACGGGGCGACCGAGGCTCTGCGCGGCTACCACGCGCGGAGCGCCCTGTCGGAGGCGCGCCGCGCCTTCAAGGCCGCGTTGGCGGAAAAGGCCAAGGCCGACGAAGCCGAAAAGCCAGGCAGGACGGCGAACGCTGACGAGAGAACCCTCGAGCGCGGCGACGAGGTGGAGCTCGCGCTGCTCCACCTGAGGCGGCTCGGCAAGCCCGTGGTCTTCGCCGAGAACGAGACGCACGTCTACGTCGATGGCATTTGGTCGAAGCTTGAGCGCGAGCCGCAGGTGGCGGCGGTCATGGGCTTCGCCGGCATGATGGTCGTCGGGAGCGGCGAGCCGAAGCCGCTCAAGCTCGACAGCTACGCTTGCCGCGGCGCCGTCTACCTGTCGCAGTGCAAGACCGCCGATCCGCGCTTCTTTGCGAAGGCTCCGGCCGGACTCGTGTTCCGGAACGGGTTCCTGTGTGAGAGAGCCGGCAGGCTCGAGCTCGAGCCGTGGAGTCAGGACCACCGGGCGCGGTTTGCGTACGGCTTCGAGTTCGACCGCCGCGCGCACTGTCCGGAGTGGGACCGCTACCTCTCGACCGTATGGGAAGGCGACTCCGACGCGGCCGACAAGGCGGCCGTGCTCCAGGAGTTCGTCGGCGCGTGCCTGTTCGGCGCGGCACCACGCTACAAGACCGCGCTCATCCTCCACGGGGACGCCGACTCGGGAAAGAGCACGTGCCTCGAGGTGGTGCGAGGGGTCTTCCCCGCGAACACGGTGACCTCCGTGAGCATGCACGACTTCGAGAATGAGTACAGGCGGGCGAAGCTCGCAGGGAAGCTGCTCAACACCGTCGCCGAGGTTCCGAGCGGCGAGCTCGTCAAGTCGGAGGCGTTCAAGGCCATCATCGCAGGCGACACCATCGAGGGCCGGCCCATCCGGCAGTCGCCGTTCGACTTCAGGCCTCTGGCTGGGCACCTTTTCGCCGCGAACACGCTCCCGCGCATCAACGACCGGAGCGAGGCGGTCTGGGCGCGGTGGGTTCTCCTGACGTTCAACCAACGGTTTGCCCGACGCGCCGAAGTCGAGGGCAAGCGGGCGAAGGTCGAGTACGCGAAGGGAATTCTCGACGCCGAGGTCCCGGGCATCATCGCGTGGGCGGCGCGGGGGTTCGAGCGGCTCCTCGCCAACGGGCGGTACACCGAGCCGCCGTCGTCGGGCGCCGCCATGCGCGCGTGGCGCCGCGAGTCCGACCCGGTCGAGCTGTTCTTCGAGGAAGAGGTGGAGATGAAACCTGGTGCGGCCCTCAAGAGCGCGCACGCCTACGGCCGCTACCGCGCCTGGTGCGAGAGCAACGGGTTCAAGCAGCCGCTCTCGCACCCGTCGTTCGCGCAAGCGTTCGCCGCTCTGTTCCGCAGGGTGACCGCCTCGACGGACGTGACCAAAGTGGTGCGCGGCTACACCGTGTTCGTCGACGTGACGCTCCGCGGGCCCGACCCCGCGGTGGTGCCCGTCGACTACGACCCGGTGCTGTCATGACCGCGCCGTTCGCCGTGCGCGCTCTGGGGGAAGGGTGGCACGGGGGTGGGGGAAGGGTGGGGCGCGGGTGGGGTGGCGCGGAGCGCGGAGACAGCGTCCCTGCCGCTGTCTCGTGCGTGCGAGCGCCCGCCGGGGTGGGGGACGGCGCAAGGGGCGGTGTCTCCGGGGGAGCCGAGCGAGTGTGTTCTTCCGAGGAAGCAGAGAAGGCACGCCTCGCGCGGGAAAGGCGGAACGGCGTTCTCCCCCCCCCCACCCCCCCCCCAGCGCCCGGGAAAGCCACCCGGCC
>JADLGX010000621.1 GCA_020849095.1 Candidatus Eiseniibacteriota bacterium | reverse complement strand
GTGTGCAGGCGAAGGCGCCGCGGGTCCGGGTGAGCTTCGACGTGACCAACCGCGGCGGCTGCGTGGCAGCCGACGTGCCGCAGCTGTACGTGAGCGAGCCGTCCGCGCCGGTCAAGCGCCCCCGGCGCGAGCTGAAAGGTTTCGAACGCGTCGAGCTGAAGCCCGGCGAGCGCCGCCGCGTGACGATGGACCTGGATCGCGACGCGTTCGCGTACTGGGACGAGGGCACGCGGGATTGGAAGGTGTCGTCCGGGCGGTTCGTGGTTGCGGTGGGGGCGTCGTCACGGGACTTGAAGCTGGATCACGAGGTTGTGCTTCGGTAGGTCGAGGGAGTCGGGCGGTCTAGAAACGGAATAGGGATCAAGTTCAATCGAACTCACGAAGTCGTGTCGCCGCTTGCATCCATGCGAAGCCCACGGGGTTGGTGCCCCGTGGGCTTCGTGCTGGAAGCGGGACACCGATGGACACCAGAGGACAACAAAGGACTCTGAGGCAGTAGCGATTCAGTAGCAGCCAGGCCGCCCCACCAAGGCGCGACGGAACTAGCGTTCCCTATCGAGGCGGCTCGGTTTGCGCAGGGAGGGCGCGCGAGGTCTACGGTTCCCTCCGATCGATCCGCACGTCGAGTTCAGCTGATCGCCGCGCCATCCCCGCTGACCGACTCCGCGACGCCCGAGACCGAGGTCCGAAGGTCCACACCCGGGAGGTCGCCCATGATCCCGCGTCCGCGCCTCACCGCGCGTGCTTCACTTCTTGTAGTCATGTTCTGCGTCGTCCGCGTCTTCGGCTCTGCACCGGCGATGGCCATCCAGTTGCGCTGGAGCACTGGATCGACCGACTTGACGGTCAATCAGAATACGCAGGCCCTGCTCGTCGTCCAAGCGGATTCGGCCGAGGTGGCTTTGCCAAACTCCTGGCGCCTGCAGTGGACCGCCGACTCGCTCGGTATCCAGTTCTCGCCATTCGAGCAGGCCTGTCTCGTGGATACGGCGAAGGTCGACTCAATTGTCCCGCCCTCGACGCCCGCGGACAGCGCCGCGAATCAGGTCACGGCTTACTTCTGTTCGTCGGGGAGCAGCAGCGCCACAACGGCGACGTGGATTATCGACCTCCCTGCCGGGGGCCACGGAAAGCTGAAGGTCGTGGCGCTCGATCCGGCCGATACAAGCCTCGTCATCTCTTCGAATGAAGTGACTTTCAATGGCGGCATCGACGGCGACTACTCTCCCGCAATTCTCAGCGTCACCACCTCGCATGCAACCGCGCAGTTCGCTGTGAGCGTAGTTGGCACCGACCTCTCGTCGAATGCTTCGTTGAGGATCACGGTGCCGGACAGGCTTTGGAGTGTGCCGCTCACCGTCACTGGACAGACCGCCAGCATGGCTCGCGGTCCATTGGCTTCAAGTAGGGCACGAGCCAGTCGCCTCACACAGACGTCGTCCGCGATCACGATAACTGCCGTGGCCGACCTACCCATGTTGCTTCCAGCTGCGATCGTGGAGGTCGGGCAGTATGCCGGTGCAACCGCGATGGCGCCAGTACCTGGCGACCAGATTGACGCTTTGTCGAGCAGCCTGCCGGACACAGTCCTCTTCCGCGATCCGAACTGGACAGCCGCGTGGGCCACGACCGTGTACCCGAAGGACTTTGCCTTCTTCTACAACGTCGTTGCCCCGGGAGGTGGACCGTGGCGCGGGCTCTTCCACCTAATCTACATTCGACACAACAACAACTATTCTGGCGACGCGGCGGAGAGCCTGCTGGTTCATGCGTGGTCGCCGGATCTTCGAAACTGGAAGGTGGACAAGCGCGCGTTTGCGCCCGACACCGCGCACGGCAACGCCTGGGACCATCTGCACGTTTGGGCGCCATCGCTCCTGTCGGTCGGTAATCAGGTCTACATGTTCTACACCGGGGTCGACGCAAATCACAATCAGCGGATTGGTTATGTAACAACGAGCCTGCTCGATACCAGCGATACGCAATGGTCCACCACCCGGACCGAAGTGTACTCAGCTGGAAATACCAGCTGGGCCGATCCCGTCGGACACGTACCAGACTTCTTGAACCAACAGCAGTTTCGCGACCCGTGGGTGATGCCAGACCCAGACCACGCCGGAAAGTACCTGCTCTTCAATGTTGGCGAGGATTTGAACCCGCTATACAACGGGCTTGGATACACGATCATCGGCGTTGCTCAGAACGCCTCCTCGACCTTGAACTCTTGGGTCGATTTGGGCCCGTACCGTGCAACCGACTTTGGCAACACGAGCGTGAGCCGATCAGAGTCGCCCCTGGTGGTCCGTGACTCAACTGATGGCGCGCCTTGGCGGATCTTCGTTGCGAACGGGCCGTACAACAATGAGGGAACCAACTCCACTTACTTCGTGAGCGAGTCGCTCGGCGTAGCGCTTTCGGACACGTCGGCCGCGAAGTGGCCCGGGTTCGCAAACCTATATTCGTACCTGGGAGACGACGGAAGCCTCATCGGGTGGCAGTCGTGCGAGCACATTCAGATCGGGCCATATCACTTCTTCGCTGGCTACAACGGCGATGGCATCGCGATCACGCGGACGCAGTGGGACCCCGCGACCCAAACCTTCAAGATCGGTGACCCGGTCACGGGAGTCGGTGGCAATCTTGCCGAAGACGGCCTGCGCTTCACACTTCTGAACTTCAGGCCCGGGGTGCGAACGGTTCGATTCGGCTTGGAAGCGACTCGGAGAGTCAGCCCGCGACTGGCTCTCTATGACCTTGCAGGTCGAAGAGTGAGGGTGCTGCTAGACGGAAGGATTCTCTCTGGCAGGCAAGAGGTACAATGGGACTGTCGAGACGCGGCGGGATCTGCGGTTCCCGCGGGGATCTACTTCGCGCGCCTAACCGGCGTCGGTCCGCAACAGGTTCGGAGGGTCGTAGTGGTCCGGTGAACCTTGCCTTGGCCACCACGTTGGAGGTCGTGATTGCTTGTGAGTGGGTGGGTTTTCCTCACGTGGAAGGATTGGGCGGCTCGCGCCAGATGCCGTGGGCTTGGTTTGCTCAAAGTTGCATGCGCGGCTGGGCTGATGCTCGTCGGGGGAGTAAGCCCTGGCCGTACCCAGACGCCTGATTCCACGCTCTGGTGCCTCGCTCCTGGCCAGAACGTGCTGGCGTGCGCCCGCAGCGGGAATACCCTCTACATTGGCGGGAACTTTAGCTCACTGGGCCCTTGCACCGGCGGCGGTGTGCCGCTCGACGCAATGTCGGCGAATCCGGACGCGCGGTATCCGCGGGTCGCTGGGTATGTCGGTGCGAGTCTCGCCGACGGTAGCGGCGGGTGGTACATCGGTGGGAAGTTCACCGGAGTGGGCGGCTGCCCACGAGTAAACTTGGCACACATCCTCGCGGACGGCTCGGTCGACGCGTGGGCGCCGAATCCGAATCAAGAGGTGCGGTGCCTTGCCCAACTTGGCGGGACGCTTTTCGTCGGCGGTGATTTTGACTCGCTCAGCGGCGTGCCGCGTCTGCGCTTGGCGGCGATAGCGACGAACTCCGGCCAGTTGCTGCCCTGGAATCCGCAGGCCGATGATCGGGTGAACGCGCTGGTTGTCGCCGGAGGTCGGATCTTCGCGGCCGGGAGTTTCGGCAGTGTTGGTGGCGCTGCTCGCAGCTATGTCGCGGCCATCGACCCGAGCAGCGGATCGGTTTCTGCATGGGCTCCTACCGTCGATGGTGAAGTCCTCTGTCTCGCGGCCACCGATACTACGATCTTCCTGGGTGGCGCTTTCGCCAGCGTCGGCGGACTATCGCACGCATGCATCGCGAAGGTGGGCCTGTCCATCGGAGAGGCGCAAGCATGGGATCCGCTGATTGCCCAAGGTTCAGGCGGGGGCGCCGTGCGCGTCAGCGCTCTCCTCGTTGACGGAACACGCCTACTGATCGCCGGGGCATTCGCGTCTGCTGGTGGCGTGGATCGTCGGAGTCTCGCGGCGCTCGATATCGCTTCGGCTCTCGTGTTGCCCTGGGATCCGCGCGCCAAATTCTCCCAGCCTATCGGCGCGTCTTTTTGGGCCCTGGCCAAGTCAGGGACGCGAGTCTTCGTGGCTGGTACGTTCGACAGCATAGGCGGTGCGTCAGGGCGAAGAGTGGCCGCGCTCGATGCCGCATCGGCGTCAGCAGTCGCATGGGATCCGAAGCCGAACGACTTCGTCATGTCCTTGGCGGCTGTCGGAGCCAAGGTCTATCTCGGGGGACGATTCAACTCCCTTGGCATCGGCGCAACCCGTTCGTACCTTGCCGCGCTCGACACGCGGACCGGCCAGCCAACCAGCTGGGCCCCCCTGCTCGACGGGTATGTAACTGCGTTGGCGGTTCGGGCAGGCACAGTCTACGTGGGCGGGTTCTTCGGCTCGGTCGACGGGCAGCAACGAAGATCACTGGCCGCGGTGGACAGTGCGACCGGCTCCGTTGCAGGGTGGAACCCAGACCCGGACGGGCTCGTCAGCACGATTGCGATCACTGGCGATCGTGTGCTGATTGGCGGCCGCTTCACCCACGTCCGGGGCGTGGGCCGTCAGTACGTAGCCGCAGTCGATACAGCGACGGGTGGCCCGCTCCCCTGGAATCCGTCCGCCGACTACTTCGTCAACGTCATCCAGCCGACTGATTCGGTCGTATATGTCGGAGGGTGGTTCGGCAGCATCGGTGGGCAGGCGCGCGCGTCATTGGCGGCCCTAGACCCGACCACCGGCTTGGCGAGCTCTTGGGATCCTGGCACGGACGGTGTGGTCATGAGTTTGGCAGCAGGTCCCTCCGAGATCTTCATCGGTGGGATCTTCGGCAGCGTCGGCGGGACTCCCCGGAGTAACCTCGCCGCAATCGATCTCGCTGGCGTGCCAACGAACTGGATCGCAGACGCCGACGAGCGCGTGCTTGGGCTCGTGGTCCACGACAGCACGGTGTTCGTTGGTGGGTTCTTCAGTTCGGTAGATGGTCAGCCACGGACTTCGTTGGCTGCACTCGACATCAGGACCGGCTCCGCGCGAGCCTGGCGCTTGGACACCGGCCCCTTTGTGTGGACGCTCGCTAGCTACGGCGACGAACTCTACGTCGGCGGCAACTACATGTGGATCGGAGCGTCTCCACAGGACGGCATCGCATCCGTGCGTCTGGACAGCATGCAGGAGCCCACGCAGTCGCCTCAACGACTGCTAGCGCAGGTTCGGCCCAACCCGTGCGAGGGAAGTACCGCGGTGTGGTACTCGCTGCCCTCACCGTCCTCCGTATCAATCGCGATCTACGACCTGCTTGGCCGGCGAATCGGACCTTCGTATCTCAGCGGGTTCCAGGCGGCCGGACCACACGCCGTGCCAATTGAGTTGAAGGGAGCCTCTCCGGGCGTGTACCTGTGCCGCGTATTCGGTGGTAGCCAATCCGCCACGTTGAAGCTCGTTGTCGTGAAGTGACACAGGTCACGGGCTCCGATGTTCTTATGCCGGTGTAGTCGGTCCGCACGGCGATGGGAGTTCCCGCTGATCCACGAGCGCCTGCCTCGCAATCGTCGGCCCCCCAAGGCCGTCGTTGAGCAGTAGCAGCAGCAGCAGCGCTCGGGATCCAGCGTCGATCGCAGAGCGCGCCCTTGCGCTTGTCGCACTCCAGTTTGCGAGGCTCGGCTCGGCGTTCGATCGCGGATGAGTCGGGCGGTCTCGAAAGCCGCCTTCCTCACCGCCGTCACGTCCCCGCCAACATCTGCCCCGCCTCGCTGATCGCCAGCGTCAGCGTCAACTCCGCGCCCGCCGCGCGCAGCCGCTCGGCATTCGCCTCGCCCAGGCGCTCGGCGAGCCGGACGAAGAGCGACGCCGCTTCGCGCTCCTCGTACCGCATGCAAGGAGTGCCGAAGGTCTGGCGCGCCGCGCGGGCGGCGCCATCGAGCCGCGCGCCTTCGGCATGCCGGCCCAGCGTCACCAGCAGTTCCACCGTGGCCTCGAGCGCAAAGATGCCCTCGCGCGCCACGCCGACCTGCTCGACCAGGCGAATGCACTCGAGCAGGTGCGCGCGCGCCG
>JADLGX010000620.1 GCA_020849095.1 Candidatus Eiseniibacteriota bacterium | reverse complement strand
GACGACGAGGGCGCCCGACGAGCGGCGCGCGCGTTCGGCGTGCCGGTTGCCGAAAGGCGCTGAGCGGTCCCGGGAACGGGCGGTTTCGCGTTCCGGGAGCGGTGACTGCTACGATTGAGGCGCTCCGAACCCTGTGGAGCGCCCGTGCGGCCCCGCCGGCCCGCTTCCCCCGACGCCCACCGAAAGAAGTTCATCGTGCGCAACGACAACGCTGGTGGCGCCGCGCGCCGCAAGGCCGCCAACTTTCTGGGAACGATCCTGCTCGCCGCGTTCGCGCTGGCGTTCGCTTCGCCCGCGCTCGCGCTCACCCCGAGCCCGGTGTGGCGGGACCAGGTCATCTACCAGATCGTCACCGACCGCTTCTTCAACGGCGATCCCGCCAACGACGCGGTCGAAGGCGCCTACAACCCGGCCGACGGCTACCGCACGCATGGCGGCGACTTCAAGGGGATCCAGGCCAAGCTGGACTACCTGCAGCAGCTGGGAGTGACCGCGCTGTGGATCTCGCCCGTCGTCATCAACACGGGCGGTGAGTACCACGGCTACGCCGCCAAGGACCTGTACACGATCGCGCCGCACATGGGCACCAAGGCCGAACTGCAGTCGCTGGTCGCCGCCTGCCACGCGCGCGGCATGTACATCGTGATCGACGTGGTCTGCAACCACATGGGCACGCTGCTCACCAGCACGGACCCGGGCTATGCCGGCTACAACTATCCCGGCGGCTACAACATGTCGTGGCGCAACGCGGGCAATCAGTACCCGGGCTTCTTCAACGACATCTCCAAGTTCCACCACTACGGCGACGTGGGCAACTGGTCGGGCACCGAGCAGGTGGTGGGGGCCATCTTCGGGCTCAACGACATCAAGACCGAGGACCCGGCCGTGCAGGCCGAGCTGGTCGCCGCCTATACGCAGCTGATCGCCGACACCGACTGCGACGGCTACCGCGTGGACACGGTCAAGCACGTCGAGCCGGGCTTCTGGGACGCGTGGTGTCCCGGCGTCCACGACTGGGCGGCCGTCGCGGGCAAAGGCGACTTCCTCATGTTCGGCGAGGTGTTCGACGGCGACGGCGTGGCCGGTCCCTTCACGGGCACGATCGCGGGCGGCAACTACCGGTTCGATTCCATGCTCTGGTACGGCATGTACTACACCACCAACTGGGTATGGGGCGGCAACGGCGCGCCGAACGATCTGGTGAACACGTACGGCAACCTGTCGCTGTTCGATCCCACCGTTCGCGACCGGCTGGTCACGTTCCTCGACAACCACGACAACTCGCGCTTCCAGGGCGCCGGCATCGCCAACCAGGACCAGGGCCGCGCGCGCGCCGCGCTGTCGTGGCTGCTCACCTCGCGCGCCATTCCCTGCCTGTACTACGGCACCGAACAGGACTTCGACGGCGGCGGCGATCCGTGGTGCCGCGAGGACATGTGGGCGGGGCAGTGGAACTTCGGCCCCTCGCTGGGCGACAACTTTCGCGAGACGCACTCGCTGTTCCGCTGGACGCAGTCCCTGCTCTCGGCGCGCGGACGGCACGAGGCGCTGCGGCGCGGGACGATCACCCACCTGTACGCCGAGGGCGCTGCGCCCGGCGCGTACGTGTTCCGGCGCGAGGCGCCCACGGACAGCGTGGTGGTGGCCATCAACAGCGCCAACGCGCCCGTCACGCTCAACGTGAACACGCTCTGGCCCGCCGGCACCGTGCTGGGCGACGCGGTGGACCCCGCGTTGTTCGACACCGTGGGCGTGGGGGGCGCGCTGAGCGTGCGGCTGCCCGCGCGCGGCTCGCGCCTGTACGAGAGCCTGTCGTCGCGCGCCACGCCGCTGGCCGCCACGTACGACCGGCTCACCGTGCAGACCACGTTCCCCGGGCACGACCAGTCGCTGAACGACCTGCGCTCGCCGCTGCACGTGGTGTTCGATCGCGACGTGGACCCCGTGACGCTCAATTCGTCGTTCCACATTTCGCCCGCGGTCTCGGGCGCGTGGACGGTGAGCGGGCGCGAGGCGCGCTTTTTCCCGGGCGCGCCATGGCCCTCCGGGCAGATCGTGAACTGGGGCTTCGGCTCTTCGCTTGTGGGGCTCGACGGCAGGCCCATGCGCGCCGCGTTCGACGCGCGGTTCCGCACGACGGCGTACGCGAGCGGCATCACGGTCACGTCCGGCTTCTCCGCCGACCGCATCGCGCGCCAGAACTTTGGCGCGCCGCTCGCGGTGCTGAGCGCGCCGTTCGTGGGCCCCGACATGATGCTGATCGCGGACTCCAACAAGGACCGCGTCTTCACGCTCACGCCGGGCTCGGACTTTGGCCACTTCCTGGGGGACAGCCGGTGGCGCCGCGCTGCCGGGCTGGCTCGCGCGGCGGACGGTCGCACGGTGATCGCCGACACCATGGGGCTGTACCAGATCGATGCACGCTTGCAGGTGGTTTCGCTGGCCGGACCTTCGAGCGCCTCGCGGTTCGGCGCCATTGCGTTCGGCGGTGAGGAGTTCGGCAATTCGCTGTTCGTGAGCGATGCGAGCGGCAATCGCCTCACAAAGCTGGGCGCAGCGAACACGCTCGTCAGTTTCGCCACCGGCATCAACGGTGCGTTTGGCATGGCATTCGGCCCCGGCGGGGCGTGGGGGACGTCGTTGTACGTGAGCGACCCCAGCCTGACCGGCTCCGACGCTGCGCTCGACGGCGCCAGACGCATCGTACGCGTCTCGGCGGCCGGCGTAGTGTCGGCATTCGTCACCGACGCCGTCGCGCTGCGCGGCGCCGGCGCGTTGGCGTTCGATCGCACCGGGAAGTTCGGCGGCGATCTGTTCGTGGCCGACCTGATCAGCGAGCGCGTGCTGCGGGTGACGAGCGCCGGGGCGATCAGCGTGTTCGCCAGCGGCTTCGTCAACCTGTCCGGTCCGCAGTGCATCGCGTTCGGCCCGGACGGCGCCTTGTACGTGTGCGATTCGGGCAACTCGGACTGGTTCACCCGGCCTGCGGGCAACCTGCCACCGGGCCAGGTCATCCGCATCGCGCCCAACGTGCTGACGACCGACGTCGCGCCCGGTCACGCCGGCGCGACGCTCGAGTTGTCCGCGCCCACGCCCAACCCGAGCGGCGGTGACGCGGCACTGCGCTTCGTGCTCGCGCGCGGCGCCGCCACGCGCCTGACCGTGCTCGACCTGGCCGGGCGGCGCGTGCGCACGCTGGCCGACCGCTCGTTCGCCGCCGGTGAGCACGTGCTGCGCTGGGACGGCCGCGACGAACAGGGGCGCGCCGTGGAAGCGGGCATGTACTTCGTGCGGCTGGAGTCGGCAGGCGAAAGCCGGACGGCCAGGGCCGTCCGGCTTCGCTGACGCGCTTCGTGACGGGGGCGGCCGGCTACGCGGCCGAGCCGCCCTCTTCCTTGCGCACGATCACCTGCTCGATGAGCGTGGTGTTGGGCACGGCGAAGATGCCGCCGTCCTGTTCGATCAGCGTCTGCTGCGCCGAGATCGCGCGCACCTTGCCCTGGCGTCCGCCCACTTCCAGGTCCTGCCCGGCGCCGAACACGCGCCGCGCGTAGAAGCCGGCGATCAGGTTGCGCGTGGTGTCGCGCGTGCCGAGCCCGAACGACAGCCCGAACGCCAGCGCCAGCCCAGAGAAGATCACGATCGTGAGGATGTTGAGGATGCGCGTGTCCACCTCGAGCTGGCCCAGCGCCACGATCGCCACCACGAACAGCGTGAATCCCGACAGCGCGCTGCCCAGCGAGTTGGCGAAGGCGACGCCCGACTCGCGCGCGTAGGCGGTGGCGGCGCGGCCCAGGAACTGGCCGAGCGCGTTGCCGAGCACCACGATGATCATGGCCGAGAACAGGTTGGGCAGGAACGCGAAGAAGCCGGTGATGCCGGCCGCGATCGTGGTCTGGCCCACCATCTCGGCCGCGCTCTGCAGGAACACGAGCATCGTGAGCCAGAACAGCATGGCGGGCAGCACGAGCCGCATGGGCTCGCGCACGCCGAGCCGCTCGAAGCTGTCCATGAGCCCGGCCTTGGCCAGCGCCGCGTCGGCCCCGGCGCGCTGCATCACCTGCGACAGAGCGAAGCGGCACAGCGAAGCCACGAGCCAGCCGATCAGCGTGAGGATGGCGGCGGTGATCAGCCGCGGCGCGAACGCCACGGCGCCGTCGCCCAGCTGCTGCAGCACCTGAATCACGGCGCCCTTGATGGTGAAGGACTGCTCCATGGTCACTCCTTGTCGCGGCGGTCGTCCCGCACGCCCAGCGCCGCGAACAGCGCTCCGGTCAGTTCGGTGAACAACTGGGTGACGCCCCACCAGGACATTTCGATCGCGCGCGCCGAGGTCTGGCGTGCGTTCACTCCGTCCATGACGCGGGCGAGGAAAACTTCGGAAGGCTCTTCGCGCAGCTCCGCCAGTTCGAGCACCGGCTCACCGGCGCCGTCGTCCGCCGGGGGAGGCGAAGACGAAATGTCACTCATGGCGCCTCCACGGGTTCGGGGCTCGCGGCCCCTTCCTGCCAGCGCCGCCGGAACTCGGCGCGCGCCCGCGCGATGCGCATCTTGACGGCCGACTGCCCCAGGCCGAGCTCGGCCTGGATGTCGGCGTACGACAGTCCGTCCACGTCGCACAGCACCAGCGGGATGCGCAGCGAGTCGGGCAGCGAGTCGAGCACGACGCGCAGCCGTTCCCGCCGCTGCGCCTCGTCGAAGTCGCCCGCCGGCGTGGCGCCCGCGTGCAGCGCGGGATCGCTCTCGAGCTGCGGGTCCGCCACGTCCACGAGGGTGCGTCGGCCGCGCGACTTCAGGAAGTTCAGGCAGTGATTGACCTTGATGCGCTGCAGCCACGTGGAGAAGCGCGCGCGGCCCTCGAACGATTCGAGCTTGAAGAACAGCTTCACGAACACTTCCTGCGCGAGGTCCTCGGCGTCGTCCGGGGAGCGGGTCAGGTGACGGCAGTTCACGAGTACGGCGGACTGGTGGCGCTTCACCAGCTCGGTGAAGGCCTTGGTGTCGCCGTCGGGGGCCGCGAGGGCCGCCCGGATGAGGGGTTCGTCGGGATCCATGGGGGTTCCACTTTCAGACCGGTGGAAGGGCCAACAAGTCACATGGGAGTTGAGGCTGCCGGAATCTACCCACTTCCCGCGCCCGGGCAACAGCCGTCGCGCGCCGCCGGCGAACGCAAATGTGACTTTCGGGAGGAGCCGCGGTCTGAAGGGCGATGGCAGCACCGCCGGGCGGCTGGGCGGGCATCGTGCTCCCCCGCACGATGTCGCACGACCGACAACGCGCATGGGCACACCGTCCGGCTCGACTTCAGAAGTGGGAAACGTCCGAAGTGCCCACGTCCAAGGGATGCAGGGGGGAAATGGGCATGGAAGGCGTTTCCCGACTCTTTCGCCTCTAGACCGGCGCCGCTTCGCAGAGCAGGCCGCGCGCGAGCCCCTCGCGCACGAAGCCCAGCACCTCGGCGAGCGCCTGGTCTGGAGGAGTGCCGCACTCCGCCGCGTAGAGCGGCACCGTCTCGCCCACCGTGCGCGCGCCGTCGAGCAGCCCGAACATGAGCCAGCCGCGATCTCCCAGCTCGCGTGAGGTGGCGAACGAACCCTCGGGCAGCGTCATCTTGAGCCGTGCGGGAGCGTTCTCGCCCGGATCGTCCCACTCGCCCACGAAGTGCGCCCCCGGCACCGCGCGCACCCGCTCGAGCAGCAGCAGGTCGTCAGGCAGCGCCGCCAGGTCGAGCGCGCCGACCAGCGCGGCCAGCTGGTCCGGGTTCGGGTGCGCGGCTCCCGGCATCTGCAGCGCCACGCGATAGAGCGCGTTCGCGCTGCCTTCGCCCGGGCGGCGCAGCACCAGGATCACGCGCGAGATGGCGGTGACGCCGAGCGATTCGAAGTGCTCGCGATACGCCGCGGCCGATCGCGCGAAGTCGTCGCCGAGCGCGGGGTGGTGCGACGAAGCGGTCATCACCGCGTGCGCGTCGAGAGACGCGCCCGGCAGCATCAGCGCCAGCATGGCCACCGGCGCGCTCCCGAGCGCGGCGCGCAGGCGTGGCGGCAGCGGATCGTTCGCGCGCACCGCGGAGTCGAAGAACAGCAGCGCCGTGCCGCCGGGCGCGAGCAGCGCGGCGGAGTCGGTCACGAAGCGCATGGCCAGCTCGTCGCCGTAGCGCCCGCCGTGCAGGTAGGTGGAGGCGCCGCCCGGCTCGGGGCACGCCACGTAAGGCGGCTGGGCGAGCACCAGGTCGAAGGCGCCCCGTGGCAGCGCGGCGCCCACGTCGCTGATCGCGGTCGTGATCGCGACCGCGTTGAGCCGGGCGTTGAACGCCGCCATGGCGAGAGCGCGATCGGTGACGTCGGTGGCCGTGGCGCGCGCGCCGCGAGCGGCGGCGGCAATGGCCAGCGACGCCGCGCCGCAGCCCAGGTCGAGCGTGCGCTCGCACGGGAAGGCGGCAAGCCAGCGATGCATGAGCAGCGTGGTCATGCCCGGGCCCATCACGGCGTCGGCGCCCGCGTCGAGCCGGTCGGAGAGAAACCACTGGCCGTCGAGCGGAATCAGCAGGAACGGCGAAATCGTGGCGCCGCCCGACGTATGGATCACGCCGGCGGCCTCGAGCGCATCGGCGAGCGTCGCGCCGAGGGCTTCCCGCGCGTCGGCCGCCGGCGCGCCGTACGAGTAGCAGAACAGCGCCGCCAGCGTGGCCGCAGGCCCCGCATGGCGCGCCAGGTGCGAGCGCAGGAGCGGGTCACGCGCCGCCTGCAGCATGTTGCCGGCGATGTTCTCGAGCGTGGCGAGATATCCGCCGTCGTATCCGGCGGCGGCCAGCCGGGCGCGAAAGCCGGCGCACGTGGTTTCGTCGAGCTGGGTGAGACCGGCGACGGCGGCGAGCATCGGGCGCTCCGGGAAGGGGAAGGACAGGCGGCGCGCAGCATGCCGCATAACATCCGCGGGAAAAAGGGGAGGCATCGCGCACGGGCGCGCCGTGCAGAGTGACGCCGTGCAGGATTCCCGCGCCGCGCCATCCGGCCCGCTTTCGTGCCGGGTGCAAGGCGGACGCGGTCCCGAGCGGCCGGACGGGTTCGCCCGGCGTTGCCGGCAGTTGCAGGCTGAAGCGCTCGCGGCCCGCGGCGCGCTGGCACGGGCATTGATGGTCCCGCAGCCGGCCCGTCCGTTGGGGAAGGGCCATCGGTCCGGAGGTGACATGCCCGTTCACATGCTCGCCGTCTTCGTCGTGCTGGCGCTCGGTTCGGCTTCGAGCGCGATTCCCATGGTCGCCCCGCGGCCCCGTCCGCGCCCCGCGAGCGAGCGTGTGCGATGAACGCGGCGGTGGCGGCAGCGGCGGCGTTCGTTCCATCGAGGCGTTCCCGTGGGCCATGGCAGGCTGCTATCGTGCGCGCCCTATGGCAGACACGACCGGCATCACCCGCAGCGCGCAAGCGCAACCCGCGACCGCTCACCACCCGCGCCACCCGTCGGCCCACGCTGGCGCTGGTGCCGGAGATTCCCGAAGAGGCGCTCGACCGCGCGGCGTGAGCGCTCGCTCGCTCGCGCTCGCGCTGCTCGTCGCGTTCGCCGCGCCGACGTGGTGCTCCGCCGCGCCGGCCGCGCCGGCCGCGGCGAAGCGCCCGGCCACATCGGTGGCAAAGAGCGACACCGCGGTGTTCGCGGG
>JADLGX010000619.1 GCA_020849095.1 Candidatus Eiseniibacteriota bacterium | reverse complement strand
TCGCGCGGCGCGCCTTGTGGCGCGTGTCTTCGATCTGGACCAAGGGCATGCGCGGCAGGTTAGGGGGCGCCTCGCGGGCCCGTCAAACCCGGCGAGTCAGCGCGATTCCCCCTCGTGGATGCCCCGGCCGCCGGGCTAGGATGCCCGTCGCTCGCGCCGCCGACCGTGTCCCGGAGATCCACCCATGACGCCCTCGACCGACGACATCCTGACGCTCATTCGAGCTGGCGACACCGAAGCCGTGATCGCCCTGCTGCGGCGCGATCCCGCGGCGGCGATGGCGCGGGACGCCGGCGGCGTGTCCGCGCTCATGTGGGCGTGCTACATGCGGCAGGAGAGCGTGATCGAGGCGCTGCGTGCGGTGGTTCCCTCGCTCGACGTGTTCGAGGCCGCGTCGCTCGGCGACGAGGCGCGCGTGCGCGAACTGCTGGCGGGCGACCCCGCGCTGTCCGGCGCCTGGTCCGGCGACGGCTTCACCGCGCTGCACTTCGCGGCCTTCTTCGGACGCGCAGGCCTGGCGAAGGCGCTGCTCGACGCGGGCGCCGATCCCGCGGCGCCGTCGCGGAACGCCATGCGCGTTCACCCGCTGCACAGCGCCGCGGCCGCGCGCAGCCTCGACACCAGCCGCGTGCTGCTCGAGGGCGGAGCGCCCGCCGGAGCCGCGCAGCACCAGGGCTGGACCGCGCTCATGTCCGCCGCGATGCACGGCGAGGAGGAACTGGCCCTGCTGCTGCTTGGCCACGGCGCCGACCCGGCGGCGCGCAGCGACGACGGGCGGACGGCCGCCGATATGGCGCTCGAGAAGGGACATCAGGCGCTCGCCACCCGCCTTTCGTCCGGCGCTTCATAGCGCTGCCAGCGGGAACGGCACGACCGCCGGCGGCCGGGGACCCGTCACGTCGGAACGGCGGCCATCGTGGAGAGCAGAATGGCGTCGAGCAGCTCAAGAGTCCGCGGAGAGAGTCCGGCGGCGAACGGCTGTCCGAGCAGCAGCATCACCGTGAGTTCCGTGACGGCCACGATGGCGAGCAGGCCGGCGAGCGCGTTGCCGAAGCCGTTGGCGCAATGAAGGCTGGGTGGGAATCCGTGCGGTGATCGGTCAGTCGGAGTTGGCGCTCACTCTGCGATGGCAGAGTCGGACTGGGAACGTGCCAGCTCGAACCAGCCGCTCCACCGCGGGTCGCGCATCGCGCTGATCAACCCAGGCGCGCTGTGAGCGGAGCCGCGCGGGTCCGGCTCCGTGGCATGCGCGAGCAGATCGGCGAGTGTCACAGCGGCGTTCGCCGAGAGTGGAGTGGGAATCGTCTCGGGTAGATCATGGTGCGAGCTCACAGCGTCCAGGATGGTGCTCGGCAATCCCCACATGCCCAGCAGGCACGCGCCGAGCGTGCCGTGGTGAGCGCCGATTCTCTCCAGTTCCACCTCGTACTCGCAGCGACCCGAGCTTTCCGCCTCGCAGGTGATCGACTCGTGCAGGTTCGGTTCCTGTGAGGCGAGCAGCAGCTTGCCGACGTCATGCAGCAGTCCGGCTGTAAAGGCGTCGTCTTTCCATGCGGCGCCGGGTTCCAGCTGTGAGGCGATACGCGCGACGAGCGAGGAATGGCGCTGTAGCCGCTCGAGCCGCTCCACCATGAACGGCGAGATCGGAAGCCTGTGATAGACCTCCGCTGTCAGCACGAGTGAACGGAGCAGCCGCGTGCCCAGTCTTGCCGCAGCGGCCGTGATCTGCGTGACCGGGTGGCCATGAGAGAAGAAGGCGCTGTTGGCGATCTTGAGCACCTGCGCCGACAGTGCGGGATCCTCGGCCACGATGCGGCCCAGTTCGAACACCGATGCCGAGGGGTCGTTCAGGCGCCGGGTCAGGCGGGCGTAAACGCTCGGAACCGGCGGCAGCTTGCCGATCTTGCCGAAAAGGTCGCGGATCGCCTTGTTGGAGACCAGCTCGCGAAGCAGGAGTGTCCTGCGAATCGCCTCGAGCAGCTCGTGGATATCCACGGGCTCGTTCACGGAACGGTGAGCGATACGCAGAGTTCTCAGCGCCTGCTCGTCCTCGCCACCCACACCCACGATCACGCGGATGACATCAGAGTGCGAGTCGCGCACGCGCGCCAGCAGGCCGACCCCGTCGAGAGTCGGCCGCACGGCTGTCACGATCGCGTCGGGCACGAACTGCACGACATCCTGCCAGGCGTCCTCGACCGAGAACGCCGAGCGCATTTCCCAGTTCGGCTCACGCTGCTGGATGGCACGGCGAAGGCGGTCCAACGCCACCGTGTCGTCGTGCACCACCAGAACGCGCCGCATGCTCTCTCTCCTGATGTCGCCCGGGGGCGGGCGGTGACCGCTGCTACTCAGACGACGCTGCCCTCATTCGCGATCTGCTCCGCCATCTCGCGCCACCACGCCCAGCGCGGATCGGTGACGACGGCCATGGGCAGCGGTTCAGAGCACTGCTTGAGTTCCTCGGAGTCGGCGGCGGCGTGCGCGAGTCGGTCAGCGATTGCGACCGCGCGGGCCGCGTTCAGCGAGTGAGGAACCTCGAGCGCCAGGTCGTGGTGGCCGTGCACGGCCTCGATCACGCTGCTCGGCAATCCCCACATTCCCAGCAGGCACGCCCCGAGCGTTCCGTGGTGCGCTCCCAGCATCTCCATTTCCACTTCGTACTCCTGCCGGTAGCTGGCAGCGGCCTCGCGCTCGATCCGTGCGTGAAGCTCCGGCAGTCTCGAGATCATGAGCAGTTTGCCGATGTCGTGAACGAGACCAGCCGTGAATGCGTCATCCTTCCACGCTGCGCGTGGATCGAGGCCCGAGGCGATGCGGGCCACCAATGACGCGTGGCGTTGCAGGGCCTCGATCTTGTTCGAGAGCGACGGCGTGACCGGCATTCGACCATAGACCTCGGCCGTCAGCACCAGCGAGCGCAACAAGCGCGTCCCGAGCCGCGCGGCCGCGTCGGTGATCCGGGTGACCACCTGACCGCGCCCGAAGTAGGCGCTGTTCGCCAGCCGAAGCACCTGTGTGGTCAGCGCGACGTCCTCGGCGACGAGTTCCCCCAACTCGAAGACCGAGACGGAGGGATCGGTCAGCCGCCGGGTCAGCTCCGCATAGACGCTCGGTACGGCCGGGAGCTGCCCCACCTGGCCGAGCAGTGCACGCAACTGCGGCTGTGCCACGTAGTCCCGCATGAGCAGCGTTCGGCGCAGGGTGTCCACCAGCAGATCGCCGTCCATCGTGAAGGGCAGCGCCCGGTGAACCACCTTGAGCGCGCGCAGCGAGCTCTCGGTCGAGCAGATGTCTCCGACCACGATCCGGATCGTCTCGGGGCGCTGGTCGCGGATATGGGAGAGCAGACCCACGCCATCGCAGACCGGAGGGCGCGCTGCAGCGATGACGGCGTCCGGGGGCCACGACTGGAGCACCGACAGAGCGTCCGCATTCGACGTCGCGAGGCGGACTTCCCAGCCTCGCTCCCTCTCGAGGAGCATGCGCCGCCACTGCTCGAGATCGCGTGAGTCGTCATTCACACAGAGTATTCGCTTCATGTCCTCTCCGCGCCGTCCAGTTCGAATGGCTGCATCGAGAGCTGGGCCATCCCGCCCGGACGGGCGGGATCCTTCCATGGTTCCTTCACCCAGCTTCGGCAGAATGCCTCGCCACTTGACAGGCAGCGGCGCCCACCTTCTCAGGCGGCTTTCCGGACTCCGGACACGCCGGGGGTCATGACCAGCACTCGCTGGGACAGAAGCGACGCATCCTGATACTCATGCAGCCGGTGAAGCAGGCTCTCGCTGGCCTCCTGGCCGCGCGCGACCAGCAGGAGTCCGCGCTCGTCCAGGACATCCTGACCGAACACCATTCCCGGCTGCATCTCGCGGATGGTCATCTGCCGGACGACTCCGGTGAGATACGCGCCCTGGGTCACTTCGCCCAGATGACGAAGAACCTCGCAGTCATACGAACCCGAGTTCGACTGCATCACCACCATTGCTTCGGCTGGTGAAAGGCCACGGGCTTCGAGAACGTCGTAGTCCGTCGCCGCCTTGAGCAGCCGCGCTCCGAGAGGAATGCGTTCACCGACCACGCCCGGCACCGGCGAGCCGACGCCGTCGTAGCCGGCGTTCTGGTACATGAGGATGGTCTGGACCTCCTCCATCCTCGGAATATTGGCGAGGAGTTGTGCGGCGATCTCCGGCACGCGCAGAACGGAACCGGCCTCCTGCGACGTCAGGTCGAGGCCCCGGTGCAGCTTCGCGACCGTGCCTGGAGGAAGCGTCACCCAGCCGAGGTGCGCCAACATGGTCGCCACCTCGATACGCCAGAGGTCTTCCGCCTGCATCCTCGTGCCGATCTCGACGACCAGACGCCGCACGCGGCTCGTGTGTGCCGACACGGCCGGATGGACGAGCGAGATCATCTCCGAGAGCGCCCGAATGCTTCCGCGCAATGTGTGCTGCAGCAGGATGCGCTCCGAACTGATCAGCCGATGCTGCTCGATGGCCGCCTTCAATGTCGCTCGCATGAGGCTGCCCGGGCAAGGTTTGGTCAGGAACCGGAAGAGCTGACCGTTGTTGACGGCATTCACCGCGGCATCGAGGTCTGCATGCCCGGTGAGCAAAATGCGAATGGTCTCGGGCGACTGGGTGTAGACGTGGGTGAGAAGCGTCAGCCCGTCCACGACGGGCATCCGCAGGTCGCTCACGACGACCGTGAAGGGCGGGCCTTCATCGATCAGACGGAGCCCCTCCTCGCCGCCATATGCGGTCACCAGTTCGAATGGTCCGCGAATACTGCGACGGACCGCCTCGAGAATATTGGGCTCGTCGTCGACGAACAGGACACGTGTGAGCGACATGATCTCTCCCCTCAGTCGGCCGTCAGGCCGCTTCGCAAATGCCAGTAGACGCTGAAACGGCCAGCGGCAGCCGAATGATGAACGTGGTTCCGTGGGGTCTGGCCGGCTCGAACCGGATCGTGCCGCCATGCTTCTCCGTGACGAGGCGATGTGCGATGGCCAGGCCCTGGCCGGTGCCGCGCCCGACGGCCTTGGTCGTGAAGAACGGGTCGAAGACGCGGTCGCGTATGGTGTCGGGGATCCCGCTGCCATTGTCGGAGATGCGCACTTCCACCGCCTCCGCGTCGATGCTCGTGCTTACTCGGATCTGGCCCGGTGAGTCGCCCTGCTTCTTGACGCGCTCCTCGATCGCGTGGGCGGCATTGACGATGATGTTCAGGAAGACGTGGTTGATCTCACCCGCGATCGCGGGAACGGGTGGGAGGTCGGGGTCGAACTCGGTCACCACCTCGGACACGTACTTCCACTCGTTGCGCGTCACGGTGATCGTGGCCGCGAGCTCCGCATTGAGGTCCACCATCGACTTCTCTCCGCCGCCCGGATGGGCAAATGTACGCATGCCGCTCACGATCGCTGCCACGCGTGCCATGCCGTCGAGAGACTGGCGAATGGCGGATGGGATCTCTTCTCTGAAGATCTCCAGCTCGTCATCCATTTCGGGAGTCGAAGGCTCGGCGGAGCGCAATCGGCCAAGCGCCGACTCCAGGGCGGCGAAACCCTCCTGAAGGAAGCGCAGGTTGTCGGCGACATACTGCGCCGGCGTGTTGATCTCGTGGGCGATGCCGGCCGCCAACTGGCCTATCGCCTCGAGTTTCTGCGACTGGAACAACTGCCTTTCCATCAGCCGCCGGTCCGTGACATCACGACCCACCGCCACGAACTCGGCCAGATCGCCGGTCGCGCCGCCCTGGTGGACGATCGTCGTTTCGATCTGGGCGCCGTCGCCTGGCGGTTCCAGCAGATGGAGGTCGCCCACCCACCGGCCCGCGACTCGCGCAGACTCGAGGACCGACGGGACGGTGCTCTTGTCTCCTGCCACCCGCACGAGGGCACTCAGCTCCCTGTGGGCCAGCTCCGGCGATTCGAGTCCGAAAAGCCGCTCGGTGGCGGGATTGGCGGACAGCACCTGGCCGAGCGAGTTGATCGCGAAGACCGCGTCGTGGATGTGTTCGAGAATGCGGGCCTGATTGCGCACCCGCTCCAGCTGCGTGGCCAGCTCGAGATTTCGAGCATTGAGCTCCTGGGACATCGTCGCCAGGGAGTGCTCCACCAGTTCGCGCTGCCCATCCGCGTCACGGTACGAGCGGTCCACCATTGCGAGCAGGGGCGCGATCGTCTCCGGAGCGGCGTTGTTCGCGCCGAAGGCGCGCCGCAATTGGCGGTTCAGCAGCGAATGCAGCGGTCCGGGGGGCGGCGGGAAGATAGTCATGCGGCACCCTCCTCGAAGCCTTCTTCGGGCTCCTCGGGATAGTACTTTTCCATGCAGCTGTCGCAGACGGAATGGCTGAACGTGGCCGCCGAATGCTGCTCGATGTAGGACTCCAGCTTGAGCCAGTGTTCCTGTCCGCTGCGAATACTGTGGCAGTGGGCACAGATCGGAATCAGGCCGCGCAGCTGGCGAACCTCGGCGAGCGCGAGTTCGAGCTCGGCCAACCGGCTCGCCAGATTGGATTGCAGCTGTGCGAGCCTTCGTCCTGCACGGACCCGTGCGACGATCTCGGCCGAGCGAAACGGCTTGCGGATGAAGTCGTCCGCGCCGGCGCTCAGGCCCTCAACGAGGTCCTCGGTGCTGTCACGCGCAGTAACGAGAGCGACATAACAGCTGCTGAGCGCGGGTTGCTCGCGGACCCAGCGGCAAAGCTCGATCCCGGTCATTCCAGGCATGGTCCAATCGAGCAGCAGCACCTGGGGGGGAGCGTTCGACAGCATGACTTCTCGCGCAGCGGTGCCATCCACCGCGGCGATGACGTCGAACCCCTCCTTTGCGAGCGAGTGGACGAGTGTCATTCGCATCGTGCGATCGTCGTCTGCCACCAGTATGCGATCCACGGGAGGCCAGATGGCCTCGTGTTGGTCGGTCACGCAGCCTCCTGTTGCGTTGCCAGTCGGGCGACTTCGCGCCAGCGATTCCAGCGCTCGTCGTCGGGTGAACAGCCGGCTCCACAGCGGAGCCCGTCGAGCTCTCGGGCCAGGATGTCGGCGACCGAAACGGCCGAGGCGACCGTGAGGTCACCGAGGCCCTCCGGATGGAAGTTCACATGACTCACGACAGCGTCGATGATCTGGCCGGGTAGTCCCCAGAGAGCCAGCAGATAGCCTGCGATCTCGGCGTGGTCCACACCGAGCATCGCGCGCTCCACTTCGGATCGGACGGCTCCTGCCTCGACGAAGAGTTGAATCTGGTCGAACTCGTCCGGCATTCGGGCGGCCAGCACGAGCACCCCGATGTCATGGAGCAAGCCGGCCGCAAAGGCGTCGTCACGCCATGGCGCTTCCGGTTCGAGCGATGAAGCGATATGAGCCACCAGCGACGAGTGCTTTTGCAGGGCTTCCATGCTCATGCCCCGGGCCGACTTGGACAGCGGCAGCGCGTCGAACACTTCCGCGGTGAGGACCAGGTGGCGAATGGCATCCACTCCCAGCAGTGCCGTGGCCGCCTGCAGGCTGGTCGCCTGATGGGCCTTTCCGAAGAAGGCGCTGTTGGCGAGGTGAAGGACCTTTCCCGTCAGCGCGGGGTCCTCGGAGATGGCCCGGGCGACGTCGGCGAGGCTGCTGGACGGATCCGCCAGCAGGCGATTGATTCGCGTGAATGTGGCCGGAGCGCTGGGCAGGCCGCCGAGCCGGTTCGCGAGCTGACGGACGCGATCGTTGGTGAGGCGTTCCCGGAGGTGGATGGCATCGCGAACCGTTTGCAGCAGGAGGGGCCCTTCGCATGGCTTGGTCAGGTACTGGTGCGCGACGTTGAGCGCGCGTAGCGCGGCCTCCATTTCCGAATGGCCCGAGAGGACCACGCGGATCATGTCCGGATAGAGCTGGGCGACGCGTTCGAGGAGCGTCGCTCCGTCCATGTCGGGCATGCGCATGTCCGTGACGATCACGTCGACAGGAGAGTTGGCGCACACCTGCAGCGCCACGTCACCGCTGATGGCGAACTGCATCTCCCACTCGCGGCGCTGCCCGATCAGCATGCGACGAATGCCGTCGAGCACCATGGGTTCGTCATCGACGAACAGGATACGAACCACGTCATCCTCCGGCGCACTCGCACGCGCGCGGCGACATGTGGGGGGGCAGTCGCCTACGAGACCATCGGTTGCTCCGACCGACCCGGCAGAACTGGCCGACGATTCGGGGACGGAGTCGCTTGCAGTGTCGGTGAGTGGCGGACGGGCTTGAGTGGCCATCCGGGGCGCGCCCACGAACTTGCCGCCATCTGCGCGGCGAAAAGTTCAGCTTCGGGCAGAGTGCAGCGGGTTCGTCATCCGCCGGGCGTCCACCAAAGCGGAGACTTCGCGCCCCAGGGAGTCGAGCCCGGCCTGAAGGCGGGCGCGCAGTTCCACCAGCAGTGCGGCGCGAGCCGCTTCCACGTCCGCCGGATTGGCGGCCGTGGCGCACGCCGCCTCGGCCGCGCCCACGTCGAGGGGCTCGGGAACCCGCACGTGCGCGACGCGCGGGGCCACCGCGACGGGCACCAGGTTGTGGAGCGCGTTCTTCCAGCCGCGCGTGACCAGCGCCGATCGCACGCGCTTGAGGTTCTCCGCCACCTGCTCCTGCGTGAGCGAAGGGCGGTCGTACAGAAGCGGGTCGAAGCTGTGCAGTCTCTGCAGTTCGGTCACCAGCGCGCGGTCACGCTTCGCGCCCGCCTCGTCGCCGCTCGAGGAGGCGAGCCGGCGGATGGCGCCGCGCAACCGGTGCTGGGCGCGCGTCATGTCGGCATCCACCTCGCCGTAGCGCTCGGTGAGCCGCGCGCGAATGGCGGACATGGCGGCCGCCTGGTTCGCGAAGTAGTCCGCGCCCTCGGGCGCGGGCAGCCCGAGGCGCTCGCACTGCCGGCGCAGCGTCGCTCGCATCAGCGCCGCGAATCGTTCGCCGGGGCCGGAGCCCTCCGGACCCGCCGGCAGCGCCAGCTCGCGCTCGATCAGCGCCATCTCGCGGAGCAGCCCGGGTGTGGCGTCGGCGGTGAAGCACAGCCGCCAGACGAGCGGCACCACGAACACGCGCCGCGCCTCACCGGCTTCGCGCACCTGGTGCGCCGTCTCCCACGCCATCTCGATGATGCCGGGCAGCAGGGGGGACGTGCGCTCGCC
>JADLGX010000618.1 GCA_020849095.1 Candidatus Eiseniibacteriota bacterium | reverse complement strand
GACCATGGCTCCAGTATCAAGCGACCTCGAGATCGTGGCTGTACGGGCATCTATGGAAGCCGATTCTCGAGGCGATCACGTCGGAAGAGACGCCACAGGCTTTTTCAACACGAATCGGGACAGAACCTGATCCCCAATCTACCAAGGGTCGATGTGACTGGCGACGAGCCGGCGATGTAACCTCGCTCACGTCACCGAGGTCATCCTGAAGCTGACGGCCCCGAACGGTCCGGTGCACCGCGTCAGTCGCGGTGTCCAGCTGCCTGCCCAGGGAGGGCGCATGAACCTCTGCTCGATCGCCGGACGTTTCCACAGGCGCGCAGCGTTCGCACTGATGTTGGCCTGCTCGTTCGCGACGTCTGCGGCCGCACAGTCCATTGTTCGCATTGAGACGGGTGTGTCGGGTGATACCGGTCCCTGGATCACCTCGCTGGCGATGTCCGACCACCATCTCTATGTGGCCGGGTACTTCGACCATGCGGGGCGGCCCTGCGGCTCGTGGACATCGTTCGACCTGGCGAGCGGAACGCCCATGCCGGGAGGTGCGCGCGTGGCCGGCGAGGTGTCCGCCTCGGTGTCGGATGGGGCCGGTGGCTGGTTTCTCGGCGGAGCGATCACCGGCGTGGACGGGGTCGAACGCACGGGGCTCGCACACCTGCTGGCGGATGGATCGGCGTCGTCGTGGGCACCCGTCGTCAATGGCAAGGTGAACACGTTGCTCCTGCGAGGCGACACACTGCTGGTCGGCGGGTCATTCGGCTCCATCAATGGCGTTCTGCGTGCCAACCTGGCCGCCGTGAGCGCCACGACGGGAGCCGTGTTGCCGTGGGGATCGGGTGCCAACGGCAGGGTCGAGGACCTTCTGCTGGTCGCGGACACGTTGTTCGTGGGGGGAGCGTTCCGCACCATCCATGGTGTCGAACGCTCATCGCTCGCGGCGCTCGATGTGGACGACGGTGCCGTCCTGGATTGGGGCTTTACGTTCATCGGATCGCCGTTCGCGATCGGTACGCCATTCGTGACACGGATGGCGCTCGATGGCTCGCGCCTGTACGTCGGGGGTGACTTCAACACCATCAACGGGTTGGCGACCGGTTCGTTCGCCGCGATCGAGCGTGCGACCGCCACGGTCATACCGGGCTCGTTCCCGGTGGGATACGGCACCACCGGAATCGTCGTGCACGGCGGTCGCGTTTACGTGAGCGGGCCGTTCGCGCACTACACCTCCGCGGGCGTGGCCCACGGGCTCGTCGCGCTGTCGCGCTCGACGCTTCAGATCGTGCCCTGGGCCGCGGAGCAACCTCGCTATCGCCGCGGGGGAGGGGCATTCGCGGCCGATGGCGACCGGCTGTTCGTGGGTGAGGACTGGAAGGACTACTACTACCCGATCGACGCGCTGTGCGCTGTGGACACCGCCACGGGCGCGCTTCGCCCGTTCGCCGACAGCCTCCGAAGCGCGGGCCGTCTCCAATCCATGCAGATCGCCGGAGGACGGCTCTGGGTTGGCGGACCGCTTCATGGCGTCAAGTGGGTTCGGCGCCGCGGTGTGGCCGAAATCAGCCTGGGCAGTGGGCAGCTCACCGATCGCGAACTGGTCCCGCCGCAGGGTGAGATCGCCACTCGTGTCGCGGTCGCGGGGCGCTACGTGGTGATGGCCAACTACTTCCAGGAGATGTTCGGGTTCGATCCCGAGCTGAGCACGGAGCCTCTCTGGGTGAAGTCGTTCCCGCTCGTCCAGTACATGCTCGGCGTGCAAGGGCGGCTGTTCGTACTCGGCACGTTTCCGGTGGCAGGCGGGCCTGCAACGCGTCACGGAGTCGCGGAGATCGACCCGGCCACCGGGAACGTGCTGCCGTGGTCCCCGGTGTTTGCCGACATGGGTGGCCAGGTTATCCCCGTGGCGCTCGCCGCCGATTCTGCGAGGCTCTACGTGGGGGGAGGGTTCCTCACGGTCGACGGAGTGGCGCATGAGGGACTCGTAGCGTTCCGGCTTTCGGACCTCGCCATGGAGCCGACGACGTACGCCACAATGGCCTATGTGGTCGCGCTGGCTTCCACAGGCGACCGTCTCTTCGTGCTCGGCGATCGCGTCGGCTGGCCTCTGCCGTCCCTGTTCGCCATGGACCCCGTGGACGGCGCCGCACTGCCCTGGTCACCTCTCGCGGGCACGAGCGCACACATGGTCTCGTACCCCGAAAACGCGATCGTGGTTGCGAACGGCGAGCTGCTGGTGGCCAATGAGCTCACGGTGGACAGCGGGCCCTTCGCCGGCCAGCATCCACTGTTTCGGGCATCGCTCACGGCTTCGAGCTGGTCGCCCTATCCCCACGCACCCGTCGGCCCGGTGAATGCGCTCGCGGCGCGCGAAGGCTCTCTTGCCGTGGTGGGCGGAATCACGGCGTTCGGCCCGCATGCCGCCTCCGGGTTGGCGATCGTGAGTTGGCCCACCGCGGGCGTGCCGCCCGCCACTGCGCCGTTGGGCCGTGATCTCGCGGTCTGGCCGGCCCCGGTGCGTGACCGCCTCACGCTGCGATATGCCGCCGCGTCGGGCCAGCGGGCGACGGTTCGCATCGTGGACGTCGCGGGCCGGCTCGAGCATGAGTTCGAACTGCCCGCGGGGAGCGGTGAGGCTGCGTGGGATCTTCGCCGCGAAAACGGCGCCCAAATCGCCCCGGGCGTGCACTTCGCGCTCGTCATGCAGTCCGGGCGTAAGCGGGCGTGGACGAGATTCGTGGTGGTCCGCTGACGGAGGGCATTGCCGGGTGCTTTGCGAGTCACTCGGCGGCGCAAGCCCGCGGGCGCCGGTCTTCACGACCGGCGCCCACGCGCGTTTCGGTGCGACTGTTCGTGCCAGCCGCTACTTCGCGTCCACCCACACCGGCATGCGCCCCGGCGTGTACGGCGCGCCGGCCTGCTCGAGCCGCGTCTCGAACGCCTGCGTGCGATCGTGCACGGCGCGCAGGTCGGCGAGCACCTTGCCGAACGAGGCGCGCGCTTCGTCGTACGCGCGCTCGTACGTGCCGGTCGGGCCGGCGGTCGTGCTCCAGAGCGAGCCGATGATCAGGTCGGTGCGGCCCTTCAGCGACATGCGCGACTGGCCCTCGAACTTGGGCAGCAGCGCATCGCCGTTCAGCGCCTCGTCGATCTCCTTGAGGCGCGACTTGATCGCGGACAACTCGGCCAACTGGTCCTCGCCGACGGTAGTCAGGCTCATCACCGCGGCCTCCAGGTAGGGCAGCACGTCGTTCAGCTGGCCGCGGTGCGCGTCGGCCGCCGAGATCGCCCGCGACAGCGCAGCCGCCTTCTCGTTGAATGCGCGCAGGGCCACCTGCTCCGCCGGCGGAATGCTGGCCTCGTGCAGCGGCCGGCACTTGGCGCTCTGCGGGGACCCCATCGGCGTGAGCTTGCCGTCCTGGAGCAGGTGCATCGTCACCGTGTACGTGCCCGGCGGCACCATCCAGCCGCGCTCGGGCTCATCCCACGGTGCCGGGTTCGAGGGACCGGACAGCTCGATCGGCCCGAATCGGCTGGTCCGGAAATCCCACACGAAGCGCTGCACGCCGGCCTTGACCGGCTTCTTGATCTTGCGCAGCGCGCGGCCCTCGGAGTCGCTGATCACGAACAGCAGCGAAGGCTCCACCTCATTCGCTTCCCGCTTCAGCTGCTCGTGCGTCGGAAACGGCACGTGCTTGCCGGCCTCCTGCAGCTTCTTCTCTTCGGCGATCCGCTTCTTCTTGAGCGACTTGTAGTCGTCCTTCACGAACCAGGTGATCACCGCGCCCACCTCGGGATTCGAGGCGGAGTAGAACGACGCGCCCTGGAACGCCGTGCCGGGGAATCCGAGCGGGTCGGCCTGGATGAACATCGGCGCGTCCGCGATCGGCAGGAGCATCGCGGGCG
>JADLGX010000617.1 GCA_020849095.1 Candidatus Eiseniibacteriota bacterium | reverse complement strand
GGTCGTTCTGCGAATGCCCCAGCGTGAGGGTCTCGTAGGCGAACTCGTAGGCCTTGCCGTTCCACGTGCTGGGCGCCGGCCAGTAGATGGGCTGGTGCATGTGCCACAGGTACGTGGTGTGGATGGGTGCCGCGGTGGCGGCGGGAGCGGCCAGGAGCGCCAGGGCGAGGAGTCGGGCGGCGAAGTGGGGGCGCATCGCGGTGTGACCTTTCAGGGCGTGGCCGCGTCGGCGGGCGACACGTCACGCAGGCGGTGGCGCGAGCCGTCGGACTCGCGGTCCATGTGCTTCCAATTGAACGGCAGTCGGCGCAGCAGCGCCCGGTCTTCGAACGGGCGCAGTTCCCGGTGCAGCGATGAACAGTCCATGCAGCCTAATCCTAGCGTGCCGGGATGCCCGTGGTCACGGCGGCCGAATCGCCCGCGTGCTTCTGGATCAGTCTCAGCGACGGCACGTCGGGGCGGAACACATAGAGCGGCAGGGAACTGCCCTCGTTGATCGTCGTCACGATGCTCTCGACCGCCAGGCGCACGCCGCGCTCGGTGCCGGCGCCCTCGCCGCGCGCTTCGTCGGGCCAGCGGGCGACCGGGTCGAAACCCCACTCGCGCATGAAGCGCTTGCGCGGTTGCGGGTGGCTCAGGTGGCGGGGTTGGATCACGACCAGATCGGCACGGCTGCTTTCGAGTTGCTGCAGCGCCCGCAGTCGGCTCGCCATGTCGTCGTCCCAGACCACGAACGCGCGCCCGGGGGGAATGGCCCCCCACATGCGGCGAACGAGATCGTCCAGCTGCGCGTACGCCTCCGCGCGTGCCTGCGCCGCTCGGAGACCAGGCGCCATCGTGATCGCGAGCGCCACCGCCAGCGCGGGCGCGACTGCCGCATGCCGGGCCGGCCGCCAGGAGCACAGCGCCTCGGCCGCCAGCGCGAGTCCGAGCGCGAGCGCAGTCAGGAAATAGGGCGAGGGATCCGAGACGCCGTAGAGAAACGCATAGCCCGTCTGCAACACCACCGCGGCGCCGAACGCGTGGCGAACGGCCGTGGCGCCGCTGGCCGGAGGGCGCCAGGCCGCTGCCGCGCCGGCGAGTGCGGGAACCAGCAACGGGTAGACCCACTGCGCAAGGCGCGTCTGCTGGATGGCGGACGGCGCGAACCGGCCGAGGAAGGAGCGAAACTGCGCGCCGTCCAGGTGGGCCAGGATCCCCGCCGCAGTCGCTTCGAGCTCGGGCCATTGCTCGGCGGCCGGGTGATGAGCGCGCCAGGCCACATAGCCGACGCTCGAGAGTCCCGAGGCGAGTCCCGCGATCCCGGCAACCACGGCGCCGGGCCCGATCCGCCGGTGGCGCCTGGCCAGCAGGAGGAGCGCCAGGGTGAGCGGGAGGGAAACGAGCACGCTGGTCGCATGGTGGGCGGCGCCCAGCCCCACGACGAGCCCCCATGCCGCTGCCGCGCCGGCGGCCGGCCGGCCGGCGCGATCGGCGCGCGCCAGCGTCTCGCCCAGTCGCAGCGCGGCGAGCGCCGCGACCATCACCCACGCGAGGTGCCAGCTGTTGACCTCGGCCAGCGTCGCTTCCTGCGTCCAGACCGGGTGGAGTGCCAGCGCGAGAACGGGCAGCAACGCGAACAGGCCCGGATTTCGCGACGGAACCGACCGGTACAGCAGCCGGGCGGTGAGCGCGTGCACTCCCGCCATCGCCACGGCGCCGCCCAGCGCGCTGAACGCATTGGCCGCCTGTGCCCATGTCATGCCGAGGGCGTGCAGCGCGCGAACGAACGCGCTGCCGGCGAGCGTGTAGAGCGGGTAGCCTGTCGGGTGCGCGAGGCCGCACGTGGCGAGAACGAGCGTGAACTCGCCGCTGTCCTTGTCGCCGGGCACGGCCGGGGCGAGGGCCTGGTAGGCGGCCAGGCACACCACGCCCACGACGAGCGACGGCAGCGTGCCGGGAGGAATCGAGTGGGCGGGGGTGGACGACCTCGCGCGTGTACGGGACATGGCGCGAGTTTCACACAGGAGCCACGCGGACCGGAAGGCGCCCAAGGTCCCGTTGACCGGGGCGCGGCGCGCGCCTAGCTTCGACCGGTCCGATGCCAGCCCCCGCCTTTCACTCGAGGAACTCACTCGCCATGCGCGAAGAAGACCTGCTTCGCCTGAACTGGGTCGCGGACCCGCAGATCTCGCCCGACGGCACCCGCATCGCCTTCACCCAGGTGAGCGTGGACGCCGAGGAGGACCAGTACCGCACCCACCTGTGGCTCGCCGACGTGCCGGCCACCGGGGCGGCGCCCGCGCCTGCCCGGCAGCTGACGTACTCCGGCCGCGACTCGCAGCCGCGCTGGTCGCCCGACGGCGCCACGCTGGCCTTCGTGCGCAAGCCCAACGCCGACGATCCGGCGCAGATCCACCTGCTGCCCGTCGCGGGCGGTGAGGCTCGCGCACTGACCACGCTCAAGGGAGGCGCTTCGAGCCCGTGCTGGTCGCCCGACGGCACGCGCATCGCGTTCCTGTCGGGGCACAATCCGGCGCTGGACACCCCGGAGTTCAAGAAGCCGAAGAACGAGCCCTGCCGCGTGGTGACCCGCCCCGAGTTCCGCTGGAACGGCGAGGGTTTCACCGACTGGGACCATCTCGATCACGTGTGGGTGGTGAGCGCCGCGGGCGGTGAACCGCGCGCCCTCACGACCGGCCGGCGGTTCAAGGAAGGCGACCTTTCGTGGTCGGCCGACGGGGCGCGGGTGCAGTTCTCGAGCGACCGGCGCGAGGAGCCGTGGTTCGCCGATCCCGCCGAGGACAACTCGATCTACTCCGTGGCCGCCGATCTCGGTTCGCCCACCGAGGGCGCGGCGCTGACGGTTCTGGCCGACATCGAGGGGCCCATCGGCGCGTTCACGCCGGGTCCCGGGGGCCGGGCGCTGGCCGTGGGCGGCGTGCGCCCGAAGCCCATGCGGTCGTACGACCAGAACGACCTGCTGTTGTTCGAGGGCCCGGCCCCGATGACCGCCCCGCGCGTGCTGACCCGGGGCAGGGACCTCGCCGTGGGCGAGACCACTTCGGGCGACCAGCATCCACCGCGCGGCGGCGGCGCGCTGCCGCTGGGATTCACGGCGGACGGCGGCGCGGTGTTCGGCTACGTATGGCAGGGCGCGACTCGCGCCGCGCGCGTGGACCTGAAGTCCCTCGAACTGCGCGACCTGACGCCCGCCGACCGCGACGTGTACGCCGGCACGCTGTCCGCCGACGGATCGTACCTCGCGCTGGCCATGGGCTCGCTGGCGAGCCCCGGCGACCTGTGGGTGTGCGACGTGGCCGGCAGCGCGCTCGTGTGCCTGCACGCGCCGAATGCGGCGCTGCTCGAGGAGTCGGCGCTCGGCGAGGTGGAGGAGATCGGGTACGAGTCGTTCGACGGCCGGCGCATCCAGGGCTGGATCGTGAAGCCGCCGGGGTTCGATCCGTCGCGAAAGTACCCGCTGGTGCTGCAGATTCACGGCGGCCCGCACGTGCCCTATGGCTTCGCCTTCTTTCACGAGTTCCGCGTGCTCGCCGCCGCCGGCTACGTGGTGCTGTACACGAACCCGCGCGGCTCCACGTCGTACGGGCAGGAGTTCGGCAACTGCATCCAGTACCGCTACCCGGGCGACGACTACCACGACCTCATGGCGGGCGTGGAGTTCGTGGTCGCGAAGGGGTGGGTGGACGAGAAGCGCATGGGCGTCACGGGCGGCAGCGGCGGCGGGCTGCTGACCAACTGGATCATCACGCGCGACGACCGGTTCGCGGCGGCGATCACCCAGCGCTGCGTTTCGGACTGGGCCGCCATGTACTACTCGTGCGACTTCGCGCTGTACAACGAGGCGTGGTTCCAGGGCACGCCGTGGAAGGACCGGGCGAACTACGATTCCAAGTCGCCCATCTGGGACGTGGACAAGGTGAACACGCCGCTCATGGTGCTCCACAGCGAGGAGGACTGGCGCACTCCCATTGCGCAGGGCGAGATGATGTTCCGCGCGCTGCAGCAGCAGAAGAAGCCCGCGGTCATGGTGCGTTTTCCGGGCGAGAGCCACGAGCTGTCGCGCAGCGGGGCGCCGAGCCGCCGGGTGCAGAACCAGCAGCACATCCGCCGCTGGTTCGACCACTGGCTGCAGGGCAAGCCGGCGCCGGAGTACGGCTTCTAGCCGGGCGGCAGGACGACACGCAACGGAAAGAGGCCGGTCGGGATTCCCGACCGGCCTCTTTCGCGGTGCCGCGAAGCTACTTGCTCTTGAGCTTGACCACCGCGGCCATCACCAGCGACGCCCCCTTGGACTTCACGTCCGAGAGCTTCAGCTTGACCGTGCCGCCCTTGGAGTAGAGCACGATCGGGAT
>JADLGX010000616.1 GCA_020849095.1 Candidatus Eiseniibacteriota bacterium | reverse complement strand
AGGTGCGCAACCTGCGTTGCTTTGGGTTCGGGTTCACTTTTCATTGGGCTCACTCCAGGAATGCGGGGCCGATGTAGCCCCAGTCAGGCGTGCAAAAGGCGCGACGTAGGATCGCGTCGCGTGTCAGTCGTTCGTGCTCGTCGCGGTGCGCGAGCCAGAACTCGGTCATCATCAAGACGATCGAAGGGTCGATGCAGAAGGGCCAGCGCACGGCCAGCATCACGTCGTCGGTCACGACCAGCCCCACGTGTAGCCGCAGAACTCCGGCAGCTGGTCGAGCACGAATGCCTCGCAAGAGCCGGGCTCGAAGTGTCGCGCGGTGTTCTTGAACTTCGAGGCGATCGTCTTGCCGCGGCGGGTGCGATCGAATGCGTCGCCGATCGCGGCCCAGTCGGCGGCGACGGCGCAGAGCCCAACCGGAAACCAGAGGTCTTGCATCCTGTGGTGCATGGCATCACCAGCCCCCGACTCCGCCGTCATCGTCGGTCCAGCCGCGGCCGATGTGGACGACTCGAAGCCGGTTGCCCCCGGCGCGGCTTGCGGCCACCGCGTGCTTCAGCGCGCGAATGAGCGCCGGTGCATAGTCGCAGTGTCGCCCGTCGCCGGACTTCGGCAGAACGATCTTGACGCCGCTTTGCGTGGTCTGGCGGCGAATGGCCAAGAGGTCGGTGCGGAACGTGCGATCCGGCGGAAGCTCCATCGCGTCCGTGTGAATGATCGTGGCGAGGTTCGTGTAGTCCTCGACGTTGCTCGATGCTGTCGTTCGTTCGACGACGAGCCCGAGCCCGCATTGGCGGGCCAGCGCGGCGTTGGCGCTCGCGGCGTACTGGTCCGTGAACGCGCGGCGCAGGCCGAAGCGCTGGCAGCACGCCGCGATGTCTCTGAGCGCCGCCTCGATGCCGCAACCGCGCCACTCTCGGGCGAGAGCTACCCGATACTGCTTCGGTGCGTTGGTGTCGCGAGCCACCTCGAGGACCACCAGCGTGGAAGCGTTGCCGGCGCTGCTGACTTCCGAGAGGTCGACCGCCGCGACGTATGCGCGGTTGCGGTCGGGCACGAGCTCGAGCTTGTCCTCGCGCGTGTTCCGGCGGACCGCGATCGGCGAGAGCAGCCCGCTCTCGGGGTTCAGGAACTCGCCGAGGGCATTGATCCGCCAGGCCGACTCGTCGGTCTCGCGCAACCGCTCGAGGCGCTCCTGGGTCCAGTATGACGGGTTGCCGGCGGGCCCGTTCGTTCGCATCACCACGACGTTCGGATCGGGCTTGCCGAACCGCTCGCACACGATCTCGTAGACGGGGCCCGCCGGTGCCCAGGGCGAGCCGATGCACTGGATCTGCGCGCCGGGTAGCAGGCGCTCCCGGATGGTCGAGAGCGCGTCCGACAGATTGACCACGCCGTCCTCGCGTCCGTTCATGCGCGGGGCTTCGTCGGCAATGAGGCCAGCAGACCAGCGCGCCGCAAGCGAGCCACCGGACTTGGCGCCAGCTACCACCGCGATCTCGATCGGGCGTCCGCTCGGGTGCCGAAGCGTTACGATGTTCGAGGTCGGCTCGCCGATCATGAGACCGCGGAGCACCGGCGAGCTTTCGAGCGTCCCGACGAGCCGGCGAAAGGGAACGTCGGCAACGTCCAGCTTCAGGCTTACGATGCTGACGCGAGGGATCTCGCCCGGTCCGAGGCCGGCCAGGTCGACCGAGAGCGCGTCGACGATTGCAGCGGCAACCGCGAGCGTCGTCTTCGCCGTTCTGGCGCTGGCCACGTTGTAGAACTCGTGCGGCTTGAGGCCTCGTTCACCGGGCAGGGCCGCGACTGCTTCGGCGCCTCCGAATGCCGCGATGACGTCGGGGTCGACCGCGAGCTCGCCGAGGGGCAAGCCGTCTCGGGCTCGGGCTCCAGCGCGCTGCACCGGGGTCGCGGTCCCGATGCGGAAGCCATCGGGGGAAACGAGCAGGGACTCGGTGGTCAGGTTCATGATGCGGCTTTCGGTGGGGCAAACGCGCGCTCGATGGCGGCGTGAACGTCGGTGGGGCTGGCCTTGCTGCGCGCCTCGGCCTCGCGGACCGCCATCTCCCAGGCGTCCCGCTCCGACTGCCGGGCGCCGGCATCGAGCGTCGCCGCGATGCGCAGCAGGTCGGGTGCGTTGTCGGCGGCGGCCCGGGCGCGGAGGTACTCCGCGTCAGCCGAGAGCGAGCAGGCGCTCATCACGAGCCGGCAGACGGCGCTCGACAGCTCCCCGCCGTGCATGCGCGTCAGCTCCTGGATGCGGTGCCCGCCTGCCCTGCGACCACCGCGACGGGACGCTCGCCAAGAGGGGTCGGCCCCCGCCTCGAGCTTGGCCAGGACCCCGGTCGGACCGGCCCTGTACTTGGCCATCCGGCTCCAGGCGTTACCCGGCAGGAATCGGCCGGCGTCGTCCCGCTCAGGTCGGCCGGGTTCGGCTGGTGAAGCGGCCGGACTGAGCCCGCGGTCTCGCGCGTTCTCGAGCACCACCAGGGCGCCGTACTTCTTCGCGTTGCCGTGTACCGCCCGCCAGTCGCTCTTGGGCTTGCGGCTCATCGTCGCCCCTCCTCGCGCTCGAACAGAGCCGGCGTTGCCTGGCGGGCTTTCGCGGCGCGGCCCCGGCACGTGTTCCCGCAGTAGGTGCGATGGGCGCGGCTTCGAGGGCTGAGCCGTGCTCCACACCTGGCGCAGAGCCGGATCGTTTTGCTGCCCGTCTGAGAGGCTTTCACCTCGGGGGGCTCCGCTTGCTCGACCTGGGGCTCGGCGGCGCAGCCTGCGGCGACGTCGGCGGCGAGCTGGCCCGGCTCGTTGGCTCGTGTCGAGCGGGGCAGCGTCGAGGGCCGGCGGAAGCTCAGGCCAGAGGGGCCGTCGAGCGGCTGGTAGGTGTCGTGGTCGTGGGTCATGGGGTCAAACTCGGGGTCGGTGGGGCAATGCACGGGGCAATCGCTCGCCAGGTGCGTGTGGATTCGCGGCGAAAAGGCTCGTGAGCGCCGGACTCGGAGTCCGATGCGCTCGGCTCCGCCCTCGAGGTCACGAGCACGATCGCGACCAGCGCGAGCGCAGCGGTGAGCTTCGAGGGCAGGCCACGAAAAGCAGGGGCGCGGGCGAGGCGCGTTCCGGGCTCTGCGGCGCCGGGCTGCCAGCGGGCTCCTACTCCACACTGGTTCCCGGTTCCCGACCGGTTCCCACTGGTTCCCAGAACCGGTGCAAGCCACTGGTTCCCGGTTCCCCCTATCTCATAGGGGAACCGGAACCGGTTGCGTGTCGGCGGCACCGGCTGGACTGGTTCCCTACCGGTCATCGAAGTCCCCCGCCCATTCGTCGCGACCCTTCCCGGTGGCGGGCACGGCGTGCCACTTCGCGGCCTGGCCCTTCCCGTCGTTGCGGATTGCGCCGTGGCGTTCGAGCTGTTCGAGGGCGGCGCCAACGCTGGTGGACTTTGCTTTCGCCAGGCCACGCACGAGGCGCACGGAACACCCCGGGTTGGCCTTCACGACTTCGAGCACGGCGTTGCAGAGGCCGCTGAACTCGTCGCCCTGACCCTCGGCTGGGACGTCCTTGCCCAGCACGCAGACGCCTTCGTTGTCGGTGTCCTCGATGGTCACCAGGAAAGGCTCGACGGACCGGCCCACGCGGCTCTTGGTTTGCTCTACGCGAAGCGGTTCGCCCTTCCGATAGAGCACGTGGAAGACGGCGTCGGCGGCGTCAAAGATGGCCGAGGAGCCGCGGCCGGCCTCGCGTGCGTCGATCTGCGCCAGGCTCCCGCTGGTCTTCTTGGCGTGCGTGAGGACGAGTCCGGCGCACCCGGTCTTTTCGGTGACGCGGTGCAGGGCGTCCAGGCCCTCGCGGATCGAGCTGTCGTTCTCGTCCACGCCGGGGCTCGCGGCCTTCAACGTGTCGAGGACAACCAGCGAGCGGCCCTCGCAGAGCGGCATCAAGCGGGATTCGAAGTCCGGCCGAGCCATGTACAGGTTCGGCATGCTCGAGAGCGACACCCCGGCGATCGGGTCGCTGGTTCCGTGTCCGCGGCCAACAGCCTGGAAGCGCCGCCGCATCTCGTAGGAGCCGGCTTCCCAGTCGAGGTACAGGATCGGACCCTTCACCGTAGCGAAACGACCGAAGGCGGGCTCCCCGAGCGCGATGGCCACGCCGATCTCCACACCCATCCACGACTTGCCGGAGCTGCCGAACGCGACGAGCTCGACCAGCGAGCCGGCGCGCAGCATCCCAGCGGTGACGTACACCGGCGGTTCGAGCGGCGCCCAGATCGCTTCCGCGTCCAGGATCTCGATCGACCGCGCCGGACGCGGAGCAGAAGCCGGCTCCGGCTCCGTGTCGTCGTAGTCCACCGGCCCGAAGTCATCCGGCGGCGGTTGGCGCTCCGCCCGTCGAGGCTCGCGCTCCGGCACGCCGCGAGGCTCCGCCTTGCCGGCGTTGATCCCGCTGGCGATGGTCGCGTCAGCTTCACTCGAGCCGAGGCCGCAGGCTTGAGCGGCGGCACGGAGCGCGCTCCACACGTCAGACTCTGCGACCACGCCACCGGCCACGAGCTGCCCGAGCGAGTAGGCGGCAGCGTTCAGTCGATCGTTTCGAGAGCCCTCGGGCGTAGCACGCACCTCTGCGGCCTCGCGCTCGATCGCTGCGCGTCCATAGGCGCTCGCGGTGTCGGTCGGTGTCGGAGCCGGTGCGGCGGGTCGCTGTGCGCGCCGCTCCTTCCTGGCCAATGCGTCACCCCACGTCATCGGAGCACCTCCGGCTGACGGACAGCGAGCCACTCGTAGCGGTTGCCCGATGCGTGTCGCGACGGCGCGGCGACTATCATCCCGCCCTCTGCACGGACATCGACGCCGGGCGCGAGACGCACACGGTTTCGCGGCGCGAGCGCAGGATCGATCTGGTAGATCAAGTGTTGTCCACCGCGGCCGGTGCGCGCCGTCAGTGTCGGCGGCAGTGCGCCGTGCTCGGCCTCGAGCGGCGTCAACAGGTCACGCGGACCATCGACGTCAAGGCAGACCAGGTGCATGCCGCTGGGCTGTGCGCCCATGCGGAGCCCGACGCTGTAGCGCCACTCGGAGATCAGCATCGCATCGAGCGCGGCGACGTCGAGTGGCATCGTCTGCCACGCGCGGAGCACGGGGTGCTTGCCGCGCGCGGCGCATGCGGGTCTGCCGCACGTACACTCGCCATCGGCGCGGAGTCCGTGGACGATGATCGGGTGGAGTCCGAGGCGCGCGTAGATGCGGATCGCGTCTCGGCGGTCCGTCTGCCCGACCATGTGCAGGTCGTCCCAGCCGTGGTGGATGGCTCGCGGCTCGGTCCGTCGCAAGTGCGCCACGATGTGCTCGTCACGAGCGAGATCACTCGCGGCGCTCATGTGTCGCCCGCCTTTCGCTCCGCGCTTGCGTCGTCGAATGCTGCGTCGGGCTCGCGATCCTTCTTGCCAGCTTCGGCTTCGAGCTGCGCAAGCAACGTGCCGATCGCGCGTTCGTTGTCCTCGCGGAGCTGCCGGAGGGCACGGATCACTTCGGAGCGCATCATCGCGGGCGCACCTCTCGTCGGACGATGGGCAAACCGCCCGAGCTGTCGCGCGTTGCGGCGCGTCCCAGGATGCCGCGCACCTCGCGTCTGATTCGGACGCATCGCGAGCACTGGCACCCGGAGTCGTGCGTGCGTGCTGGCCTGCGCGATCCGGTTTCGGTCGCTGCCGCCGCCCGCGCGCTCGCCGGCGGGGTCAAGCGTTGCACCCGCGCCGAGCCGCCGCGAGCTTCGCCAGCCGCTCGTAGAGCGCGACCAAGGCGCGGCGCTTGTCGGGCTTGGTGACGGCGTCCGGTCCCGCGTCCTCGAACAGCCTCAAAGTCTGAGGCGCTGTTCCCGCCTCGACGGCTGCACGGATCTGGCTGTAGCCAGCGGCAAGCCTGATGGATCGAAGGTCTGACATGGGAAAATCTCCAGTTGCGTGCGTTGGGTTGAAGGAAACGAAAGGTCCGAAAAAAGCCGCGCCCCGGCCGCTGCGCTTGCCGCGCGGCCTGCCCGAGCTTGTCGATGCTGTTCGCGGCTTGACGTGCGGGACCAGTCGCCTGGTCCTTCAGTCGCACCACCATGTCGATCGCGTCAGTCATGGCGCCGCCCTCCGTCGTCCGAGCGCACGACGCACTTCGTCGGCGGGGTCACTCGCCTCGGCGGCCGGCATGTTCGCGGCGTCGATCACCGCGCGGAAGGCCGCGACGGGAACGAGTGTCGCGCGGCCGCACTGGACGCGGCGGACGCCGAGACGCAGCGCAAGGTCCCGCACCCGGCGCCACGGAAGGCCGGTCAAGAGCTCGCTGTTCTGCGGGCCGATGTACAGTGCGTGCTCGGTCGACGTCACCGGCGCTCGCCCCTCTGTCGCTCGAGGTTCTGCGCCGCGAGCGCGAGCGTGCCGCGCCTCACACCGGCGCCAGCGGCGAGCCGCAGGACGGTCTCGGAGGGGAGCCCGGTCGCGCTCTCCGCGGCGCGCACCCCCTGTTGCTGGACGAGCTCCCGGACCCGATCACGGATTGACTGTTCCGACATACAGTCAAGCGCCGGAACCCATGGGGACCGGTTTCCGCGAGTGCTCTACCTGCCGTTTTCCTTGGCGATTCGCTCAGCGAAGGCTTTCACCCATCCCGCGGAAGTCCTGCCGCCCTTCCCACCGCCGAGCGTGGTCTGCTGAAGCGCCTCTCCGATGACTGCAACGGTCAACTCGGGCGGGACCGCTCCCACGGTCATCTCACGGACGTACGCCAGAATTTCGTCGGGGCCGCGCGCATGCTCAAGCTCGTCGGCCACCTCGAGCTCGCCGTCAATCACCTGGTCCGGGTCGGACCGCTCGATCATGACGTACCCGTCCGCCGGCGCCGGCTCTGAGCTTTCAATCACCGCGTACCGCCCACGCGGCCACCCGTGCTCCGCTCGCAGGCGGTCGCGCTCGCGCGTCAACACGTCGTGTTCCAGCGCGCGGGACAGGTGGCGGCGCCAGTCCTCGCCGGGCGGCGCACCAAAGATGGCCTCGTAGAGCGTGCCGAGCGCCTTGCGGATCGCAGGCTCGGCGAGCTTCCGCCCCGCCCGTGCTGGTGGGCGAAGGGGGCCTTTTCCGCCCCGCTCGCGGAGCCAAAGCGCCAGGGTGCCTGCGACCGATCGGGCAACGTTCACCTCGGCTCGGCTCGGCTCGGGCTCGGCTTCCTGGCGCGCCAGGAAGGTCTGGTCTTCGAAGTCGAAACCCCGGGGAACGGCCTTCGCATCGTGGCGACGCCGGTTCGGCGCGAGCTCAAGCCCCTGCTTCAGCGCTTCGGTGGTGGTTCGAGGTGGCGCCGGGCTGGGTTCCGAATCGTCCAGGCCCAGGCCCAGTTCATCCAGCGCCGCCACCAGTCGGCGTATCTCGCGCTGCGCCGGGGCCGGCAACGCCTCGCTCATCGCGGCGAGCGCCCTGACGGCGCGTTGAATGTCGGTTATGCTCTCGTTGGTCGCCATCATCGACCCATTGCCCCGGACCGTTGGCGCGGTCGCGGGGCGCTTTTCGTTCGCCAGATCCTAGCGCTTTCGCCCTCGTTTGGCTCGCTCCACGGCGAGATCAGTCACCGGGCGAGCCTTGGTGTCATCGGCGCCGAGCAGGCGCCCGAGCGCGTCGTGTGCGACCTTCGCGGCCTCGAGATCACCGGCGTCGAGGGCGGCCCCGAGCTCCACATTCAGCGACGCGATCATGCGCTCGCGAGGCGTGCCGGAATGCCCCACCGAATGCCCCACGAGCGTCTGTGCTCGCTCTTCTTCGTTGGGTCGCGTGTCGCGATCCGGCTTGTTTTCCGCTGTTTCGTGAGGTTCTGACTCGAACCTGAATCCAGCGCGTCTGCCAGTTCCGCCACCTTCGCGAGGGGCCGCGGATCTAGCGCACCGAAGGGCCGCCGCGCAAGCAGGGAGTTTCAGGTCCCGGCGGGCTTGGCCGTGCCCGCGGGTT
>JADLGX010000615.1 GCA_020849095.1 Candidatus Eiseniibacteriota bacterium | reverse complement strand
GCTCACGGTCATGAACAAGGCCCGCACGCTGGGGCTTCGCCCGCCCGGCCTGCGCTGGTTCGCGTGAGTCGGGGGGCGGGCGGCGGCTTCGAGCGTCGCCCGGGCTCGCGGTCGTCCTCCCGGGCCGCACGCCCGCCCGGCCTGGAAATCACGGCGAAATGACTGGCGCTTCGAGAGCTTGACAGGTCCCGCCCCGGGCGGTAGTTACACCCCCCTCCGCGGGAGTAACTCAGCGGTAGAGTGCCACCTTGCCAAGGTGGACGTCGAGGGTTCAAATCCCTTCTCCCGCTCAAGCAGAGCAAAGCAGAGTCAGCCGGTTGGCGTGAGAGCGCTAGCCGGTTTTCTCTTTCTGAGCACCACCTCCGGGATCCGAAGCACCACCTGGAGCACCACCTACCGTGGGAAACACACCACTTTGGTGCATTCGATCACGACCGGCGTGGTCAATCTCGCGCGTCCCGAACACGCTGATGACGCGCCCGATGCTCTCCCGCTGCTCGTCGGGTTGGACCGTCGAGTCGGGGTGCTGCATCCGCTCCGTGAGGTGCCCCGAGATGCTGCGCGTAACGAGTGCCTCGACCTTTGCAGCTCGAGCCAGATCGTTGAACGTGCGGCGCATCCCGCTCTGCGTGAAGGCGTAGCCGAGACCGATGGCCTCGGACACCTCCGCGAAGGGCTTGTTGAGCACCGTCGGTGACCGATAACCACCCGTTACGGGCGGAAAGAGCAGCTCGGACTCCGGCTGCGGCGGTGTGACGAGCTGCGTGTCCACGTGCCACCGCAGGACGTCCAGGACTTCCTGCGGCAGATCGATGGTGTACCGGGTCTTCTGCTTGGTGGTGTTCAGGGGCGTATCGCCGAGCGTTTGTGAGCGGCGGACCAGGAGTGAGAGCCCAACTCGGGGTAGAGGACCTTCACCGCGGCTCGCGTGCCGTTGCGGTGCGTGGCCGTGTACACCGCCGCCATGCCTCCGACGCCCAGCAGTGCGTCGATGCGCCATTTCTCCCGCAAGACGGTCCCTACGCGGGTTTTGGCGCGCATGAGCGTCGGATCAATGGCCTGCGTTACGGAATACACAGCGCTCCGCTCGTCTCGCAGTATGCCCTATCGTGCAACATGTGCTTGCACGGTCGAGCATTCACCGCGGGGGCATGCGCGGGTCACGCTCGGGTGCATGAAGCTGGGCGCGGAAATCAGGACCCGTCGTAAGGCGCTGGGGCTGACCCTCGATGACCTTGCGGAACGTTCGGGCTTCTCGCCGCACTACCTGTCGACGCTCGAGAACGAGCACCGCGATCCCCGGCAAGGCGCTCCGCGTCCCACTCGCCGAGCTCCTCGGCCCCTCCGCCGCGGCCCAACGCATCGGCCCACTGTTCGAGCGCCTACCTCCGGAGGCGCAGGAGGCCCTGGTGGCCGCCTGGCGCAAATGCTGGTGGCGGCTCCAGGGCGGAAGGGCCGCGCGCCCGGGGAAGCGGGGCTGAACGGCGGCGCGCCGCCACCCGCGGACCGCTCGGCGCTGCGTCAGGAATCGTCGCCCCTGCGTCAGGGGAGGTGGCAGCTGCGACCGGATGAGACCATGACCTCGCAGGCGGATTCCGGTATTCTGCCGCGGACGGGTGAGGTGAGGGCTTGCGCCCTGGGGCAGGAAGAAATCGCGCAACTCCCGCGGGTGAACGACCGATGGATGCACCGATGGACACCCCTCCCGACGGAACGCGGGTCACCCCGACTCAGCGAGCCGACGTCCCGGTTGCGGTCATCGACGACGAAGAGCTGCACCGCAGAGCCATTCGCCGCTTGCTCCAGAACAAGGGTTTCTCCGTTCGAGACTTCGCATGTCTCGATGGGGCGTTGCGCTCTGGCGCCTTGCTCGGCTGCGAGCTGATTCTGCTCGATGTGATGCTTGGCCGAGAGAGCGGGATCGCCGCCTGCCGGCGCCTGCGGGAGCTGGGCTACTCGGGCGGTATCATCATGGTCAGCGGCCTGGGCCAGTCGGAAGTGAAGGCACAGGCGCTCGACGCTGGAGCTGACGACTACGTCACAAAGCCCGCGGGGGGCGAAGAGCTTCTCGCGCGGTTGCGATCGGTGCTTCGCCGAGTGCAGCCGGCTGCTCGGGCGGGCCGCGCCGGTGGGCAGCTCCGCCAGAGAATGGTGCTCGAGGCGCTCAAGTCCCCGAGCCAACGCCGAATGTTCAGGCAGCTGAGCGCTGCGCGGGGGCAGCCGGTGGCGCGCGACGCCCTGAAGGCCTTCGGGCTCGAGAACCCCAGAGCGACGGACAAGGCGCTGGAGAAGCACATCGAGCGCACGCGCGAAATTCTCAAACCGCTGGGCGTGCGCATCGAAACCGTTGTCGGCACCGGGTACAGCTGCCCCACTCGGTTTGACTGACGCTGCGCTGTCGCGCCTCGCACCAGCGCGGGCCTGCGCACACTGTCGTACGGATGTCGGATCTTGTCGGTTGACGCCCGGTCGGAGCGAGCGAGTCTAGGCGGGCCTCGGAAGGGACGACGAGCGCATGCGCAGAACCGATTTGAAAATTTGAAATCGCGCAACTCGCTTCGGCTGCGGCTCGATTGGCGCCGCGCATGGGTTAGCTAGGCCTGGCTGTTGATCAATGATGAACCGGACTGACTTCTCCACGGTGGTGACACTTGCCACGCTGCTCGTTGCGTCGAGCGTCGCGTCGGCGTGTTCCTCCGACGACGGCGAGCCACTGCGCTGCGGACCGGGCACCGTGAAGAGCGGAGCGCAGTGCATCCCGGAGGATGCGTCAGCCGGCGGAGCCGGCCCTGGCTCAGGTGGCGGCACGGCTGGTGGCGGCGGCGACGGCATGGCGGGCAGCAGCGGGTCTGGAGGCGCCAGCACCGACGCCTCCACAGATGCCGATGCGAGCACGCCGCTGGGTCCGCCGAGTTGCGCTTCGCAAACGCCAGGGGCGGACAAGACCTGCGGAGGCCCCCCCCGCGATTGCTGTTCGTCGCTATTGGTGCAGGGCGGCACGTTCAATCGCGACAACAACGTCAATGCGCCAGCAACCGTCTCTCCGTTTTACTTGGACGAATTCGAGGTCACCGTCGGACGCTTTCGACAGTTCGTGGAGGCCTACCCCGCGAGCAAGCCTAACGTGGGGGACGGCGCGAATCCGCACATCCCCGGTAGCGGGTGGGACGCGGCCTGGGACAAGAACCTGCCCGCCGATAAGGCGGCGCTACTCCAACAACTCAAGGCCCCGGCCATTCCGCTGTACACCTGGACTGACGCGCCGTCCATTCACGAGCGCCGGCCCATGAGCCACGTGACCTGGTGGGTCGAATTTGCATTCTGCGCGTGGGACGGCGGGCGCTTGCCGACAAACGCCGAGTGGGGATTCGCAGCGTGTGGCGGTGGCGAGCAACGCGAGTATCCGTGGGGCTCTGGATTCGACCTGTCGTACGTAGCAATGGGCTTCGAAGTAACCCTCGACTCCGGGCCGAGCGACGTGGCATCGGCGATTCTCGAGGTCGGATCGCGCCCCAAGGGGAAGGCGAAGTGGGGGCATCACGACATGGCCGGCAATATGGCTGAGTCGCTGCTGGACACATGGGATGCCACTTACGCAGTGCCCTGCAACGACTGCGCAGCGATACCGTGGGCGCCTGGCGGAGAAGGAAAGGGCGTCCGGGGCGGCGCCTTTGGCGATGGCGCTGTCGCCGGTGCTGCGTCGGCGTTGAACTCGAAGTGGGTAGGCGGCGGCTTCTGGTCCGGAATCGGCAAAGGGTTTCGGTGCGCTCGACAGGGGAACTGAAAGCTGGAGGACGAATCAATATGCGAAGCGCTGCGAAGTTGGGTCTGCTACTTGCCGGGCTGCACGCTTGCGGATGTGGGGGGGATGAGGCGTTGCCCGGCCCCCGGGCGCGCCCGGATCAGGTGCCCGCCACCACGCAGGTGCCCGAGACCACGGCGGCCGTGTTGGGGTTCGCCCTCGGGAAGCTCCGGCCCATTGCTGACGTCCCCTCCTTTTCGATCACCACGACTCCGGTGACCGTTGGGCAGTACCGCCAATGTGTCGAGGCTGGAGTCTGCAAGCGGCCGAGCTGGAACACGACTGCCTGTCTCGCTGCGTTCGGCGCGGTTGACGGACCGACGTTCGAGCGAGGTGCCGAAGACGCCCCACTCACCTGCGCCGCTCCCGCTCAAGCAATCAAGTACTGCGGTTGGATTGGGGGACGCCTTCCCCACGCTGCTGAGTGGCTTGTTGCGAGCCGGGGGAAGGATCCTGCCCGTTTCGCCTGGGGCAATGCGGCACCGACTTGCGGCAAGCAGTGGCGACTGGCCTGGAGCGCGTCGGGCGAGTCCTGCTGTGGACCGGACTGTTCGACCCCGGCTGCTGCGGCCGTTGGGAAGCACCCGCAAGGCGCCTCCAAGGCTGGCCTAGCCGACGTGCTGAGCACGCGAGCCGAGTTGATTGGGTCCGGCGGCGCGCGGTTCGGCTTGTGCTCGAAGTTCGGTTGCTTGGTCACTGGTCTCGTGCCCGGCGCCATCGACAGCGTCATTCCTCTGGATAGCGATCTCGACGGCGATGATAGGGGGGCCGTTCTTGCGGAGCTTGGGCGAATCGCTCCACCTGCTTCGTTCCGCTGCGTGGTTGCAGAGAGGAGCGCGCCATGATGACTGCCCGCGCACACATGCGACTGCTCCCTCTGCTTCTCGCCGTGCTCGGGGCGTGCTCCGTCGACACGCACTCCGGCTCGCGAAGCACCGCGTCAGCGCTCACGGTCGGAAGCCTCACGCCGGTCCCGTGCTTCTCGGGAAAGCCGAGCTGGGAGGGGAATTTCGTCCAGCTCCTGACCGCCGATGCGCTGGCCGCTTGTTCGCAGGACGCCGTCGGAACGGCGGTCCAAGTGCGCCTCGACGACCTATACCTGATCAAAGTCCGTGACTGGATGGTAGGCCTTGGAGCCCTGACCTTCCAGCAGTGGATCGCCAACCGGAACAACGCGCAACTCAACTGCGACCCGGTGACTGGGCAACCCGGAATCTCTGCAAAGATATCCCCGACTCCGGTGCGGGAGCGGCTCATCTGGCCGGGACTCAGCTCCGGCGAGCCGCTCGATTTGATGGTCAATAACGCGAATTCGGACATTCGCACGGCGGCGCTCAACTTGTGCATTGCTCAGCACCTCAGGACGGTTTCGCCAGGCGCTTCTGGGGGTGAGGCACTCTTGCTGTCCGATGCCGAGCAACGCGAGATGCTCGAAACGATCCGCGAGCGTGCCCAGATTGCAACGCTTCAATACGCGTTGCTCGGTGTCGCGTTCGTCCGTCCATTCGCCCCGGCCGATCTCGAGCCGTTCAACGCATCAATCGCGTGGCGGCCAATCCCGCTGATCCAGCTCTGGTCGGAGGTCCCCTGCGCCGGGTCGTTCCTGACAGGGAGCATCTGCGGTCTCGACGTGGCCCCCGGGGAGACCGAGAGCACCCTCCAGCTCATGGGCAGAGACTTTGCGACAGCTGCTCAGCTCATGGTCGAAGTGACCCAGGAGATGACGAGGCTCGCGGCGCGCAGCCGAAGCGCTCGAACTGCGTATGGCGCCGACGCGCCGACGCGCGCCGACGAGGCATGGGGAGAGGCTTCGTGGTTCCAACGCGGACTTTCTGTGCTCTACGGTGGCGATCCGCTGGCGGTCAGGGCAAACGGGCCGTGGAAGCACCCGTTGGGATTCAAGACGCCGGCGCCCAACATCGGGGTGGGGGGGGACTGGCCCACGGCTGATGGGCAGCCGTTCGTAACGGCAGACACGGCGGAGCCGCAGGTCGCGCAGCTCTTTGCTCTCGCGCGGCGCCTCAACCGTGTCTACCTCCAACAGCCGGTCAACGGAAAGATCCCCGTCAACCAGAGCGCGACGTTCCTGTACGACATCGTTGAACGGTTCCTGCGCTTGGAGGATTGCGAGGATGTCGATCCGGTCACAGGCGCGTGCAACTTCCCTTCCACGGTTCCAGCGGACAGCTCGAAGCACCTTCTTTGGAAGAAGTTCCGCATCACGCGCGCCCACGCGACGAAGCTTGCACAGCTTCTATCGGACTCGATCGGAAACACATCCCTGAACGTGTACCCTCCGTACCACCCGGCTGCGCAGAACATCGACGGCGTTCTGGAGGACTTCTACGAGCCAAACACGAATACCTGGGTCTACCGGCTCGCTAATAGCGTTGCCGGCGCGCCGACGTCGTTCTCGCAGCTGACGCTTGCCCAGCGGACCGCGCCCTACCAGGCGTTTGCTCCGCGTAGATTCCCCACGGCGAAGGACCTAGACCCAGGCGCATTCGGAGCAGATCAGGGGTTCGTTTCAACGTCCAGCCCGGATGAGACTATCAACGAAGCCAAGCGGACCCTGGGCGCCGTTCCCGCACTGGCGGCGACGCGCGAGATGCTGTTCTCGGCACTGGCCTATCTACAGAACCCGCCGTCCCCGCTGAGTCCCGCGAAGTTGGCGCTCCGCCAGTCGTACTTCGCTCAGTCTGACGCGATCATTCAACTCATCAACGCCGCGATCGGACCTGGCAGCGTCACGGTACGTCCGATGGTCGAGCCGGTAACTCAAGTCATCTGGACCCAGGACTGGAACTACGTTGCAGTGCCGCGCCTCGTCCCCAAGGTGACCGCGGGGAAGGACCAGTGGGAGGTGAGCGTCTTCTTCGAGCCGGGCGGAGACTTCGCCGGCGTCAAGCCCACCGACGAAGGCACACCAACCAGCGAAGGAAACGTGAGAATCATCGCCATCCCGGACAATCCGTGGGCGGGAAATCTCGCGAAGCATCCCGGCACGAAGATACTCGGGAAGACCATCTTCGATTTCACGCAGGTATCCTCCTACAATCTGACCCACCACTTCAACGGCGCGACCAGCAAGGACCAGGAAATCACCGGCGCGAAGTCAGCGCCCTGGCGAAGGGTGTATTCGGACATCCCGCTCACCCAGAACCAATTCTGGACGCTAGTTCGGCGCCGTTACAACGAGCCTACGGACCAGGTGCGGTTGGTGATGGAGAGCGTTCGGCTTGCCTCGAGCGCCAAGTACGGCCAGCAGTTCGCCGGCGGCGGCGAGTTCGGTACTTGGGCAAATCAGCAGTCCCAAGCTCTCGAGACCAACCCGACGAAGCCTGCCTTCGATGGTTTCGGAATGCCGACGAACTGGGTGCCACCTCTCAACGCAAAGCTGGTGGGCGGGCAAGACGGGTCCTCCTCGGCGGAGTTCTACCTGACTGCCGCGAAGGAGAAGTCAAAGCAGGCAAGCGCGGCAGTCGAATCGGCGCTGGAGAATCTGCTGGTCGAGCAGTCGAGCGAGGCCGAGCTTGGTGCGGCAACGGCGAAGGCTAACGCTGCATTGCAGGAAGAGGCTGAAGCACTCTGCGGGGCCGGCAAGACGACGTGCGATACGCTTGTCGGAACCTACACCCCCAACTATCCGGGCGTGTCCCCGCCCCCTACATGTCCTCCAAGTGGGTCAGACATCGTCGCTATCCTGAACTGCTTCGTCCAGGGACGGGTGGACTCTATGAACTCTTTGCGTCCGTCCGTGGCGAAGGCCGTTGCGGACAAGCTGGACGCGCCGGCGGCGCCTCAGTTCGACGACTATTCCGGAGGGTTGTTGCAGGGCCTGTTCATCGAGCAATGGGCAGCGCTCCGCGAACCGGGCGAGCACGTTGCGGCGTTGCACGCTGCATCGAGTGCCGTTCAAGCGAGGATAGCCACGGCGAAGGAAGAGCTAGCGGCGCGAGATGCGGTCTGCCAAGACAACTGTTCTGTCGAAGCGATGATAAAAGCGGGACAAGCTGGAACCTCGACAAGCGTGTCGGTTGGTACCTCGGTCGGGATCCCGAGCTCAGTCGATGTGTCCGTGTCAGTGAGTTTCTCACCTGGACCACTGATTCAGCAGATGCAGAAGTGCAAGGACGTGTGCACAGAGGTGGCCCCGGCGCAAAGCAAGGCCATCGAATCTATGCTCGAGGCGTTCGCAAGCCTCAACGCCGCCGCTCAAGGCCTCAGTGACGCGGGCGCACGCATTGTGAAGAGCGGCGCGGCAATCCAGCTCGCGCTGAACCAGAGTAGGCTTGCGAGCGAACGCGCAAAACTCGAGCTCGAGCTCACCAAGACCAGCCAGATAACGTCGTATGGACTCTACCGACGATACCGAAGCTACGACCTCTGGCGCGCGAAGGCTCTGCTTGAAGATGCGCGGCGATACTCACTCGCGGCTCGGCGCGCCGTCGAGGCGAGATACGTGGTCAACCTGTCCGATCTCACGGCGCCCGAAGCGTTTGTCTACAGCCCCGCGTCCTGGGCCGACGAAGTCTACACCTACGACCTCGCGTTGCCGGCCGCAGTGGGACTCAGCGTGGGTTCGGCCGCGCCGGGTGGCATTTACTCGAACAAGCTCAATGACTATGTGAGTAACCTCGAGGGATTCGTTGACGGCTACGCGGTAACTCGCCCCGCCGCTGTCGCCCAGAAAGACATCGACGTTGTCACCCTGCCTGGCCTAATCGCCGAGACCGTCGAGGTCCCGCCCGGAACAGACGTGGTTCCGAAGCCGACGATTTCTCCCTGGATGCTTCTGTGTCCCGCACCGAGCGGCGGCCCGCCCGTTTGGAAGGCCGTCAGCGCTGGCGTTCCGGTCGATCAGACCTGTGGCAAGGAGGATTGCGACGGTTGCGGGTGCGCGCCTGCTTGCAGCTCGTCCTGCATCGACGCTTGTTCCAAGTACGTGAGCCCGACGCGTGCACGGCTTCTGTTCAACCTCGACCCGTGGGGACGGAAGGACCAGGGATACGCGGATCCCCCGTACGAGAACCGTTTCAACGCACGTTGGTCACACCTCGCGGTGAACTTCGTGGGCACGGGGATTCTAGACTGCAAGAAGGCGGCCGATCCTCAAGGATGTTACGCGCAGAGCTTCATACGTTACGATCTCCGTCAGGTCGGCCCCGCTTGGATTACAAACTACGAGGGCGGCTGGCGGACGCTTGCCGTTCCGGCCGGCACCATCGAGGCAGCCAAAGGCCTCGCAGCGGAGCTGTGGCTGGATCCTCTGAAGGATGGTTGGGACACGAGCTACATCGGTGCAGTGTCACGATCGGAGCTTGCCAACCGGCCGTTCGGTGGCGCGTACACGTTGGAGTTCGACGTCAAACCTGAGACGCGCCTGGATCGAATCGAGCGCGTGCAGATCCTCTCAGGCCAAGAGTACTGGGTGAAACAGCAGTAGCGATTCGAGGTTGCCTTGGATCATCTACTTCGGAATCGCACAGCGCTTGTCTTGGCGCGAAGGTGCGCGCCATTCGTAGTGGTGCTCGCCGCCATACCAGCATGCGAATCTGGTGCAGGCGGAGTGGCGCCTTCGCTGGCGGCGGCGGGAGCCGGCGGCGCCGCCGGCAGCGCAGGCATCGCGGGGGCGGCCGGTGCCGCTGGCGGCTCCTCGGGCACCGGTGGCGCGGGCGGTTCTGCTGCTAGCGCGAGCGGCGGCTCCGGTGGCATCAACCCCGGCGATGGCGGCACCGCCGGAGTACTGCCGGACGCGTCGTCCGACGCACCCGCCGACTCTGATGCCGGCCCGGTTTCAACCGTGTGCGGCGACGGCATCCGGGGCATCGACGAGGAGTGCGACGACGGAAACACATCGAACGACGACGCTTGCACTACATCCTGCTTCGTCAACAACTTCCTCTCCGTCGCGCCGGCGGTCAACGACTCCGGCAAGCCCGCATCCGGTCGCTATCTCGGCGAGGGCCGGCATCCCGTCGCCGCCGACTCCGATGGCTTTGCCGTGGCCTACGTCGAGCCTGGCTTCGCGCCGCCACGGGTTGCGCTCAACGCGTTCGATCCCAAAGGCTTGCGCATCGGGAACCCACTGCTCGTCAGCACGGGCACCAAGTCGAAGCCGCTGCTCTTCAGCTCGCCCGTCGTGGCGGCGCTTCCGGGCGCGAAGTACGCGGTGGCTTGGACGGACTTCGACGGGGACGGCGATGCGCTTGGCGTCGCACTCCGGCTGGTCGAGCCCCCGAACGCGCCGTCCGGCGAGCCCGCTCATGCCAACAAGACGACAGTGTTCTCACAGTCGGACCCGGATGTGCTCTGGACCGGGACGGAGCTCGTGGTCGCTTGGGTCGACGACTCCGATGCGGTGAAGGGCCCCGACCTGCGCTACCGGGCCTTTGACGCCGCGATCAATCCCAAGTCGACAAGTGACCAAACGCTCGCCGACTCCGCGAACGCAGAAGCCAACGTGGCGCTCGGCATGTTCGGCTCGACCTGGGCGGCTGCCTGGCGCGCGACCACCAGCACCGGCTCGGAGACCCTCGAAGCAAAGTCCGGAACCACGACCTGGTCAGTTGGCCCGCACGCCCCGCCTGGAACCGAGGACAAGCCGGCGCTGGCCGAGCTCGACGCATTGACGCTGCTCGTAGTATTCACCGTGGGCGACAATGGGTCCGGTGCCGGTTCGAAGCTGCGCGGCGCGCTGCTGAGCCCGAGCGCTCCTGGCGGCACGGCAGCGATAGCGCTGGACACCGGGCTGACCGCTGCGCAGAGCCACCCGAACGCCGTTCGCGTCGGCTCGCGCATCTACCTCTCATGGCGCGGAGCTGCTGCATCGGGTGATCCGAAGGCAGAAGAGCTCTGGCTTCGCGAAGTACTGTGGAACGGCTCGACGATCACGTTGGGCACGCCTCTGCGCTTGCCCAGGTGGGACTCGCATACGTCGGGCGACCAGCGCTTCCCCGCGTTCGCCGCCAGCCCCCTCGCGCCCGAGGGCGCGCTGGTGACCGCGTGGGACGACTACGGTCTCGTCTTCGGCAAGGATGAAGGCGCGCCCGACGTCGTCGTCGAGCTCATCCCAGTCCCCATCGTGCGGAAGAACCCCTTGCTCGATGCGGGGTCAGGATGAGCCGAAGAACCGGTGTCGCGAGCCGCATCGCCCTCGTCGCGGCGGCGCTGCTCGGATCGTGCGTGGCGCTCACGAGCGGGCCGGACGCCCGCGCGAGCTCGCCTGAGAAGTCACCGCCCGCCGCGGAATCCGCGGACGAGGGTTCGACCGAGGCTCAAGCGGAGTCCGAGCTGCCCGTCGCGGAGTCGTCAGAGCGCCAGAGCTCACAGCCGCCGGTTCGGAACAAGAGCGAGGCCAAGGTCAGCACCAAGCCCGTCAGCGGCGTGGACGTCTCGTCGACACCGGTGGCACCCGCGATACCACCGGCATCCTTGCCGAGCGGCGCCGACAAGAGTGGCGTCACGAGCCAAGCCATCTCGCTCCCCAGCACCAGCGGGAGCATTCAGGGCATGGGTGAAAGCTTCTCGGCCCAGCTCTCGACCGGCATCGCCACGTTCAGCGTGCCCTTCTCGTTGCCCTCGGCCCGTGGGGCTGCGCAGCCGTCGCTCGGACTCTCGTACAGCTCGAGCGCAGGCTTCGGGGCCGCGGGCGTGGGTTGGGATCTTCCGGTGCCGTTCATCGCGCGGCAAACGGATCGTGGCGCGCCCAAGTACAACGATGCGACTGGCTGGCACCCGGAGCGCGACCGCTTCGTTTTCAACGGCGGGCAGGAGCTGATTCCGATCTGCACCGTCGGTCACGCGACGCTCGGGTGCGCGGGCAAGCTCCAGGTAGGCGAGGAGCTCCCGGCGTGGGCCACCGGGTGGGAGTACTACCGTCCCCGCGTTGAAGGGTCGTTCCTCCGATTCTTCTGGAACGGCAGCAATACGTGGCGCGTGCAGAGCAAGACCGGCGTCACGATGGAGCTCGGCGCTCCGCTGAACGAGACCACGTATACAGCCGGGCTCGAGCGCAACCCCGATGCTTTAGCCGAGATCTATCGCTGGCACCTCGTCCGGCAATACGACACTCATGGCGACGCCAATCCCAAGAACGTCGTGGTGTATCGCTACACCCAAAATTCCGGCCGCGCCTACCTGACGGACATCTACGACACGACGCCGAAGGCGAACCCGACCACGACCACGTTCGCCGATTTCGCGCATCACACGCACCTCGCCTGGCAAGTCCGCCCCGATCCGACGTTCTCGTTCCGCCCCGGTTGGCGCATCGACCAGCGCTGGCGTCTCGCGACGGTGGAGGTCGCCAGCAAGACTTTCGACAATGCAGGTGGATTCAAGCGTGTCCGCAAGTATCACCTGACCTACAACGACTCCTTCCACGTCTCGCTGCTCGAGAAGGTCGAGGTCGAGGGACGCTGCGCGGGCAGTGAGGTGTCCGCGCCTGGCGAAGGCGCCGCGGAGGCGTGCGCCAAGCTTCCGCCGATGACGTTCGAGTACACGCACGTCAAGCCGCAGCCCGGGAAGCTCGGGTTCGAAGACTTCGTGGAGAAGCAGCTCTCCCTCGGCTCGAGCCCGAAGTACTCGCTCGACGAGGCGCTCACCGATCTGTTCGATGTCAACTCGGACGCCTTGCCGGACGTGGTGGTCACGGCACCGGCCCTGTTCAACGGCAAACACGGTCTCTTCGTCAGCGGCGCTGCCGGCGCCACGACGAACCCGCTCGGCCTCGGGTTCAGCGCGACGACCATCGCGGTCGATCCCGCCGGAATCCCTGGGGGCACGGACGAGAACATACTCAAGCTCTCGAACACGAATGTCTCGGTGTTCGATCTCGACGGCGACGGGCGCGCGAACCTCGTGCACATGCCGATCGCCAAGAAGTACGAGGTGCTCGCGCCGGAGCTCGTGAACGGCGCGTGGCAATGGAAGGGCCGGTCGATCAGCACGGCGTCCGCGCAGGACGTGAAGATCGACTTCACGAACGAAAGCTCGAAGATCCGTGTGTTCGACGTCGACTCGGACGGTCTCGTCGACGTCGTCGTCACGACCGGCACTCAGATGCAGACGTTCTTCGCCCTCGGGCGCTACCCGGGGCAAGACGGGCAATTCGGCAAAGGCACGCGCACCGGGGCGGAGAGCGCCACGGCATCGAACGACCCGGTGACCTCCTGCCTGCCGTGGAGCGCGACTCCGATCCAGTTCAGCGACCCGGACGTGTTCCTCGGCGACATGAACGGCGACGGCATCACTGACATCGTGCGCGTACGCGCCGGGGAGATCCGGTACTGGCCGGGCCGGGGAAACGGGTTCTGGGGAACGGGAATTCGCAACAACTGCCCCTCCGGGACGTTCGGCCAGGACCGGCACATCGCCATGTCCTTAAGCCCGAACTTCGGGGTCGTCGGCGACGGTAAGCTCCTGCTCGACGACGTGAACGGGGACGGGCTCTCCGATCTGGTCGAGGTCCGGTTCAACGCCGTGGACGTCTACCTCAACGTGAACGGCGAGTCCTGGACCGATCGGCACATCCTCTACAACACGCCGCCCAAGCCCGCCGCAACGGACCGTGTACGCCTGGTCGACGTGGACGGCTCGGGCACCCGCGACATCCTCTGGGGTGACGGCTACGACTACAAGTACATCGACCTGGCGGGCGGCGTGCGCCCGTGGCTACTGGCCAAGGTCCAAAACGGTCTCGGCAAGACGACCGCGGTCGCGTACTCGACCTCGACGGCCGAGATGCTCGCGGCCGAGTCGACTCCGGCGAAATGGGCGACGCGCATGCCGACCGTGGCGCACGTCGTCAAGAAGGTGACGGAGCAAGACGGGCTCGGCGGCGCGTACGTGACCGAGTACACCTACGGAGACCCGGGCTTCGACGGCCAGCAGCGGGAATTCCGCGGGTTCGCTCGCGCGACGGCCCGTCGCGTCGGTGACGTGAACAGCCCGACTGACATGACCGACTCACGCTTCCTGCTGGGCGAGTGCGTGGACGAGACGCCCACCAACGCCACTGCGGAATGCGGCCTGCCCGAGCGGTGGCGAGACAACCCCCGAGAGGCGTTGAAGGGGCTGCCGTGGCTGACCGAACGCCGCGACGAGAGTGGGCGCTATCTGCAGACCGAATCGAACCGGTACGTGCTACGCGAGCTCTACAAGGGACTGGACGGGCGCGTCGTTCGACACGCCCACGTGGTGGAGACCGGCCAAACGCTTTACGACACAGCCCAGCCCACCACCGCGTCCACCGTGACCTCGGTGAACGCCGTGACGCTCGACGTCGCCGGCACCACGACGGACGACACTCCGGTGAGTGTTCCGACCCGTGCGACCGCGGGTTTCGCTAGGACGCGCTCGACCTTCGTGGTCGATGGCTTCGGCAATCGAGCGCTTGCCAAGGCGTTCGGGTGCGAGGGCGGTGATGCGTGCCCGGCGGTAGACGAGGAGATCAGGCAGCACACGCTCGCAGCGCTGCCGCCGGGAGATCCGACGAAGTGGAACTGGCGCACGAGTCGAAGCTTCGTGACGGGCAAGAACCACGGCACGACGGAGTGGAAGGACACGCGAAACACCTACGACGCGAACGGGGATCTCATCTACGTCCACGCCCAGCTCGCCGGGTCGTTGGGCGTGGACCGTTCGGTCGCCGGTTCCGTGCCAACAGGTCTGTCCACGGATGGCCTCAAGCTCATCGCCAACAAGACCTACGACCAGTTCGGCAACGTCACCGACGACGCCGCTCCCGTCGGTGGCGGGCAGGTCGAGCGCTGCCGGCAGATCTCCTACGACACTGCCTTCGCCGACCTCCCGGTTACCGAGACCATCTTCCGCGGAGGCTGCGGCACCGCCCCGCTGACGACGCAGGCCGACTTCGACCGCGGATTCGAGCTTGCCTCAGAGGTGAGGGACTGGAACGCGCAACCCGCGAGGATGACCTACGACCACTTCGGGCGCCTGACGGCGCTCATCCGCCCGCTGCCCGGTGGCGGCGCGGGCGCGGTCGAGACCGTCAAGCTCGCCTATTTCCTGCCGCCCGATCTGAACAAGCCGTACTCGGCGATCCACTCGATGACTCAGGACGGCGGCGGGCCTGCGGACACGAAGTACCTCGAGTCTGTCTCGTTCGTGGATGGGATGGGCCGTACGCGCGCGACGTTGAAGGAAGCCGACAAGGCCGCTGGCGATGGCGGCGATTGGGTCGCCGGCGGGTTCGTGGACTTCGACGCGAAGGGCGCGCTTCGCAGGAAGTACCTCGAGGTCTTCTTCACTGGTACGTGGCAGTCCTTCGACGTGAGCGTCGCCCCGAGCGCGCCCTACGGCCGCCAGCGCTACGACGCCTTCGGCCGGCAGCTTCAGACCTTCGACCTTGACGGCACGGTTACGCTTCAGAGCGTCTATCACGCGCTGAGCACGGACCTCTTCGATGCGGCCGACATCCTCCCAGGCCCACACCAGGGCACGCCGGCCACGGAACGTCGCGACGGACACGGCCGCACCGCGGTCGCGATCGAACGCTTCCGCGAGAACGGCTCGATCATCGCGCGCGAGACCCGCACGACCTATCTCCCAACCGGGGAGCCCGAGGTCATCGAGCGCGTGCGCGCCGGCACGAACGACAAGGTCGTGCGCTGGATGCGCTACGACACGCTCGGGCGCATGGTGCTCAATGTCGAGCCCCACACCACGGTCGGGTTCACCGCGAATCCCGCGGCAAACCCCGACGTCGGGCAGGGCATCAAGGCGTGGCGGTACGCCTACAACGATCAGGCTGAGCTCCGCGCGACCAGCGACGCGCGCGGCTGCGGATCGAGCTTCTTCTATGATGGCGCTGGGCGCCTGGCGGGCGAGGACTACGCGCCCTGCGTCACAGGCCAGCACGAGGCCTACAGCGCGCCCAACGCCTCCACCCTGACCGGGCTCGAGGTCATCTACCTTTATGACGCTGCTCCGGCGACTCCGGTCACCGGGCTCGAAGCGCCCGGAGGCTTCGCGACCGGCTTCTCGCTCGGTCGCCCCGTCGCCGTGTTCGATCGAGGCTCGGCCGTCTGGAGCCGATACGACGCCCGCGGCCGCAAACTCGAGGAGGCCGTGCGGATCACGCGGCCGAGCATGACCGGGGCCCTCGCAGGTCGCTACGCCCCCAGGTGGTACTACAAGACCGTCGCATTCGACGCCGCAGATCGCGAGGTCAAGGCCAGCACGGGCGCCACGGTCGCCGATCTGCTCGGCATGAACAACGAGAGCGCAGTCGAGACGACCTACACCAACCGCGGCGCTGTCGGCAGCGTGGCCGGGAGCTACGGCTCACTCGTGAACAACGTTCACCGCACAGCCGACGGGCTCATCGAGTCGATCGAGTACGGGGATATCGCGAAGACCTCCACCGACTTCTTCTTCGACAATCGCCGGCGCCTCAAGAACGTCCAGACCTACCGCGGCCCGCCGCCCCAGTGGTCAGCCTCGCCCGCGGTCATCCAGCCCGCGCCGCTCTCGGGCTCGCTGCCGACCTTCCAGCTCCTGCTGCAGGACGAGGATTTCGCATACGACTCAGTCAACAACCCCGTCGAGATCCGCGACTGGCGCATCGCCGACGAGTGGCCCGCTGGCGCGAAGCCCGTCACGCGCAAGGTCCAGTACGACGACCTGAACCGCGTGCGGCGCGTGGACTACCAGTACGCGGCCGGCGACGACACCTGGACCTCGCCGTTCGATGCGGAGAACAGCGGCACCGCCGCACTCCAGGATCCGCGCCGCGCGACGCCGAGCCCGCATTCGTCGTTTACTATGCGCCCGCTCTGGCAAGCGTTCGAATACGACTGGCTCGGCAACACGTCCAAGACCGACGATGACGTTGGCGGCTTCCACGACCGCTCGCTCGGTTCGATCACCAACAACCTGACGAACGGCAAGCCGTACCAGCTCGCGAACGCTAGCAACAAGAGCGGCAGCTCCACCCACAAGGGCGAGCTCAGCGCAAAGTACGACGCCGCCGGGCACCTCGTTCGTCTCGCCCTCGAGCGCACCGGGCCGTGCCTGCCGACCCCCGGCGGCTGCAATCAGATCTTCGAGTACCAGTGGGACGAGGTCGGACGCCTCGCCGAAGCCGCGCGCTGGGACCTGCCCGCGGGCACGGTGCCGCCGGCCGACGGAATCCCGTCAGGTGCGGTGCTCGGGGCGAAGCTACGCCACGCCTACGACGCCGGCGACCAGCGAGTCTTGAAGACCGCGACCGATTCGAGCGGCGCCGAGCGCCACACGGTGTACGTGTTCGGCTCGCTGGAGTTGCGGAGGGCGGCGTACGGGTTCACGGGGACAGCGGATGACGCGGACTACGAGCTCTCGAAGACCACCGAGGTCCCGTATCTCTTCGCAAACGGCGTCCGGCTCGCGCGCGTCGCGTGGGAAGACCTCGACGTCCCGAGCATCGGGCAAACGCACCTCCACGTGCTGTTCGAGCTGGGCGATCACCTCGGCTCGACCAGCGTGGTGCTCGACCGGGCAACGAGCGAGCTCGTCGAGCGGAGCACGTTCCAGGCCTATGGCGCTGCGGAGAGCGACTACCGGCCTGCAAGGTGGGCGGCGTTCAAGGAGGACTATCGGTTCACGGGCAAAGAGGAAGATGTCGAGGTCGGGCTGCAGTACTTCGGCAAGCGGTACTACGCGCCGCTTCTGAATCGGTGGGTGAGTGCGGATCCGCTTACCGTCCATGCGCTCGGCGGGGACCTGAACCTATATGCTTATGTGAGTGGCAACGCGCTCAGCAGCACTGACCCGATGGGCCTGGAAGAAGCGCGCGTAACCGACGTGACGCACACCGGACTTCCGAGCCCACCGACCGTCGCCACGCCGACCGAGATTCATGTCGAGCCAACGGTAATCAGGATCAGTGAGCCAGCTCCTGCCGCTACGGCGGCGTCGCCGGAGGCGCAGAGTCGTCCAGGGAGCCGCCCAGGCGAAGAAGTGCTCAGCCTGCTTGGGCATGTTGGCATCAGTGCGGTCCCGGGTCCCGGCGAACTGATGGACGCCGAGGCGCTCACCGATCCGAAAGCGTCAGGCTGGGAGAGAGGCGCTGCGGGTCTTAGCCTCGGGGCCAGCTTCCTCTCCTACGGAGTGCTGCCCAATTTCGGGGCGCTACGCAGGGGGTTAGGACTGCACCGCCTCGAAGAGGCCACGGAGAGTTCCGCCCGTACGCTTCGCCGGAGCGAGCCGATAGTGGAACGTCCTGTCGCGCGTCACGAGCCAAAACCATCCCGCGGCGGTGAGAGTGAGGAGGCCGCGTACGGCCGCGAAATGCACGATGCGTGCTGCGCGCCATCGTGATCACCGATTACGGAGCATCGTGATCACCTCTTTCGGGGCATCGTGATCACCCATTCCGGGAACTTGATCGCCCGTTTCGACGGGCGTGATCACCGCTGAGCAAG
>JADLGX010000614.1 GCA_020849095.1 Candidatus Eiseniibacteriota bacterium | reverse complement strand
GCGCCGCTCTCGCGCGGCTCGATGTCGAACTCGATCTGGCCGGCGTTGCGGTTGGGATAGCCCTGGTGGCCGCCCGTGCAGGCGCAGTGCCTGGGCGCCTCGAACGTGGTCCACGTGGCCTCGTACGGCCACGGCGTCGAGCCCGTGCGGCGCCAGCGCATCGTGAGCCGGCCGTCCTCGTGCGCCTCGCTCTCGCAGGCGTCACAGAACCAGCGCTCCAGGTGGCGGCCCTCGGTGATCGCGGCGAACACGCGCGCGGGCGGCGCGGCCAGCAGCACGTCGAAGTCCAGCGTCAGCTTTCCGCTCATCCCGCCTCCGAGGTCCGGCGCTCCTGCGAGCGGCGGTAGAGTTCGGCGCGCAGTTCGTCCAGCCCGGCGCCCGTGCGGGCGCTCACCACGAAGCAGCCGGGAAACTCCACCCGCAGCGCGCCGGCGATCTCTTCGTCGATCATGTCGCTCTTGTTGAACACCATGATCCGCGGCGGCGGCGGATCGCCCAGGATCTTGTCGAGCACGCCGTCCACCGCGATCATCTGGCGGCGAAAGTCCGGGTCGGACGCGTCGGTCACGTGCAGCAGCGTGTCGGCCTCGATCGCCTCGACGAGCGTGCTGTGGAACGACGCCACCAGATGGTGGGGAAGCTTGCGGATGAATCCGACCGTGTCGGTCATCAGCACGGTCACGCGCTCGCGGCTGACCATCTGCCGCGTCGTGGAGTCGAGCGTGGCGAACAGCCGGTTCTCCACGAACACGTCGGACTTGGTGAGCGCGTTGAACAGCGTGCTCTTGCCCGCGTTGGTGTAGCCCACCAGCGACGTGCGGTACTCGCGCCGCCGCCGGTTGCGCTGGGTCTCGCGTTCGCGCTCGACGGCGACCAGCTGCTCCTTGAGCCGGGCGATGCGGTCGCGCACCAGGCGGCGGTCGGTCTCGAGCTGGGTTTCGCCGGGGCCGCGCGTGCCGATGCCGCCGGCCTGCCGCTCGAGGTGCTTCCACATGCCCATCAGGCGCGGCAGCGTGTACTCGAGCTGCGCCAGCTCCACCTGCAGCCGGCTCTCGCGCGTGCGCGCGCGCCGCGCGAAGATGTCGAGGATCAGCTCGGAGCGGTCGATCACCTTGCGCTTGGTGGCCGTCTCCAGGTTGCGCACCTGTGCCGGCGACAGGTCGTCGTCGAAAATGAGCAGCTCGGCCTCGACCTGGTCGGCGAGCGCCTTGAGCTCCTCGAGCTTGCCCTTGCCGATGAAGTGCGCGGGATGAATCGTGCCGCGGCGCTGCACCAGCGTACCGACCACCTTGCCGCCCGCCGTGTCGGCGAGCAGCGCCAGCTCCTCCATGGAGCGCTCGAGGTGGTCCTTGTCGCGGCCGGCGTGTCCCACCAGCACGGCGTTTTCCCAGCGCGGCGGGCGCGGGACTTCGTAGGGCGCTGCCTTCAAGCGGTCACTCCGACTTCGAGCTCGTACGAGCACGGCGTGAGGTTTTCGATGCTGCCATCGGCGCGCACGGCGACGAGGTCCTCGATGCGCATGCCCATGCCGCGCGAGGGGTAGTACAGCCCGGGCTCGATCGAAACGACGTGTCCGGGCTCGAGCACCGCCTTGTTCTGCTCGCCGCTGCGGAGCCCCGGGCCTTCGTGAACGGCCAGCCCGACGCCGTGCCCGAGCGAGTGCACGTAGCCTTCGACCAGCGCGGAGTTGGTGCGCTGCGTGGCGTGGCCCTGACGCTCGAAGATGTCGCACGTCAGGTCTTGCAGCGAGCGGCAAAGGGCGCCGCCCTTCGTCGCGGTCATCGCGGCGTCGAACGCCTCCTGGCACTGCGCGTACATCGCACGCAGCGCCTCCGGCGCTGGGCCGACGCAAAAGGTCCTGGTCATGTCGGTGTGGTAGCCGCCGCCGGCCTCGCCGGGGAAGATGTCCACGATGATGCTCTCGCCCATGCGCACGGGCTCGGCGTCGTTGCCGCGGTTGTGCGGGACGCCGGCGTCGCGGCCCTGCGACACGATGCTCTCGCCGTCCTCGGCCAGGCCGAACTCCGCGAACTTGCGGTGGATGAGCGCGCGCACGTGGCCCAGCGTGACTACGTCGTGCGTGCCGTCGGTGAGCGCGTCGCCCTTGCGCCGCAAGGAACCCAGGTAGGCGCGGACCGCGTCCATGGCGGCCACGGCGCCGCGCGAGCAATGGCGGATCTTCTCCAGCTCGTGCTCTTCCTTGGTGGCCATGGCCAGTGCGATCACGTCGGGAGCGCCGGACTCCACCACCAGGCCGGGGGCGATCGCCTCGAGGTGCGACAGCATCGCCCACGAAAACCCGATCGGCGCGTCGCCGGCAAACGCGATGCTGCCTTCGAGCTGCAGCTCGCCCGCCACCTTGGCGATGAGCTGCGCGAGCGCCTGCGCCTGCGAGTCGGCGGCCTTGATCATGGCGAGGAAACCGTGCTGCGCGTACGTGGACCAGTCGCAGCCCACGAGCGCGGCCTGGTCGCGCTCCATGGGATCCACCACCAGGTGGGCGCGGCCGTCGGCGGCGCGAAACCAGACGCCGTGATGGATCTTCTGTCCGGTGCACCAGTAGAACGCGGGGCAATAGCGGTCGTGCGCCAGCACGATGACGCCGGCGAGGCCGCGTTCGCGCATGAGGCGGTCGAGATCGGAACGCACGTGGGGACTCCTTGGGAGGTGGCGCGGCAGCGGCGGCGGGGAACGCGGCCCGAAGCGCGCTCGGGGCGGCGAATCTAAGCCATCGGCGGGGGAACGGGAAAGCGGCAATCGGACTGTGGCGGGCGTAGTATCGCCGCGTTCCGGGGCCTCGCAAAGGCCCTCTCTCGGGCCGCAACCCCCTGACAGGAGACTTCCATGCCGGGCGTGCCGATCCAGCCGACCGTACTTTCCGAAATCCAGCGCCAGTTCAACCACGAGCTGAGCGCCGCTCATGCCTATACCGCACTCGCCACCTGGTGCGCCGAGCGCAACCTGAAGGGCTTCTCGAACTTCTTCCACAAGCAAGCGGGGGAAGAGCGCGAACATGCCCAGCGCTTCATGGACCACCTGCTCGACCGCGGCGCCATGCCCGAGCTGGCGGCCATTCCCGCGCCGAAGACCTCGTTCAAGAGCCTGCTCGAGGCGGTGCAGCACGCGCGCACCATGGAACAGGTCAACACCGCGGGCATCCACCAGGCCTACGAGGCCGCGCTGGCCCACAAGGACTATCCGGCGCAGGTGGCGCTGCAGTGGTTCATCACCGAGCAGGTCGAGGAAGAGGCGTGGTGCGACGAACTGGTCGCGCGCGTCGAGGCGGCCAACTGCGCCGG
>JADLGX010000613.1 GCA_020849095.1 Candidatus Eiseniibacteriota bacterium | reverse complement strand
TGCGGCGGAGCGAGCCGCGGGTGGAAGCCATCGAGCTGGTAGTGCCAACCCTTTGCGCACCTGTGGAATGCGCAGGTAGGGTTGGGGCAATGCGGGGGCGCCGAGGGGGCTGGCGCGCTGGTCATGCTTCAACACCGCTGCAAACCCCGGGCCTTCACCAATCTTCGGAGCACAACCCAAGTGACAGCCGTGCCGGCCGCGGAGGAGCGCTTGAAAGTTCTGGTCGTCGACGACGAAGTGAAGAACGCGGAGCTGGTCGCCGGAGAACTGGCCGACGCGGGCTTCGAGACCGAGTTCGCCAGCGGCGGCGCCGCCGCGCTCAAGCGGCTCGAGGCGGCGCGGTTCGACGCCGTGGTGACCGACCTGCGCATGGCGCCGCCCGACGGCATCGCCCTGCTCACCGAGGTGCGCCAGCGCTGGCCCGAGACCGTGGTCGTGGTGATGACCGCGTACGCCGCGCTCGAGACCGCGCGCCGGACGCTCAAGCTGGGCGCCATCGACTACGTCGAGAAGGAGGGCGACTTCACCGAGGTCATCGCGATGGTGCTGCGCGAGGCCGGTGAAAAGTCGCAGCTCACGAGCGAGAACCGCCGGCTCCACGACACCGTCGAGTCGCTGCGGCGCGAGGCGTTGCCCGTGGTGGGCGAAGCGCCCGCGACGCGGAAGGCGCTCGACATGGCGGCCCGTGTGGCGGTGACCGACTCCACCGTGCTCCTGCGCGGCGAGAGCGGCAGCGGCAAGGACCTCTTCGCGCGCTCCATCCACATGCTCAGCCGCCGCGCGGCCGGGCCGTGGGTGAAGGTCAACTGCGGCGCGCTTCCCGAATCCCTGCTCGAGAGCGAGCTGTTCGGGCACGAGAAGGGCGCGTTCACCGGCGCCATCCGCCAGAAGCCGGGCCGGTTCGAGGATGCGCACAAGGGCACCATCTTTCTCGACGAGATCGGCGAGATGCCCATGTCGCTCCAGGTGAAGCTGCTGCAGGTGATCGAGGAAAAGACCTTCACGCGCGTGGGCGGCAACCAGCCCATCACCGTGGACGTGCGCATCATCACCGCGACCAACCGGCCGCTCGAGGACATGGTGCGCGAGCGCGCGTTCCGCGAGGACCTGTTCTTCCGCCTCAACGTGTTCCCGCTGCTGCTGCCGCCGCTGCGCGAGCGGCCCGGCGACGTGCCGCGGCTGGTGGCGCACTTTCTCCGCAAGCACGGCGCGGGCGCGGACAAGTTCGACGAGGCGGCCATGCGGGCGATGGGTTCCTACCCGTTCCCCGGCAACGTGCGCGAGCTGGAGCACACGGTGGAGCGCGCCCTGATCCTGGCCGGACCCGATCCGGTGGGCATCGAGCACCTGAGCTTCGCCCAGTCCGCTTCGGGCGCGGCGCCCGCGGGCGCCACTTGGGTTCCGGAGATTCCCGAGGAAGGGCTGAACCTCGAGGACCTCGAGCGCGAGCTGATCGTGAAGGCGCTCGAGCGCGCCCGGGGCAACAAGAGCCGCGCCGCGAGGCTGCTCGGGCTGACGCGGCGCACGCTGTACTCGCGCATGGAGAAGCACGGCCTGCGCAAGCCCGGCGACGCCGGCGAAGCGGGCGAGGACGAGGGCGACGACGCGGCCGAGTAGGGGCGTTCCCTCGCGGCGGGCCCGCTGTTGTATCCTGCGCGCGCCATGAACGTCCTGCGCGGCTGGTTGTTCGACAATCTCGGCCTCAAGCTGACGGCGCTGCTCCTCGCGCTCGTCGTGTACCTCCATGTGTACACGGACCGCCCCGCCACGCTCATCGTGTCGTTCCCGATCGAGTTCACCGACCTCGCCGACTCGCTGTCGCTGAGCGGGCCCGCGCCCGCCATCGTGCAGGCCGAGCTGCGCGGCACCGGCAAGCAGCTGATCGGCATGCGCGTGAAGGAGCCGCGGCTCAAGCTGTCCATGACGGGCGCCGGGCTGGGGCGCTTCTCCCGCGCGCTCGCCGCCACCGACCTGCCGCTGCCGAGCGGCGGCAATGTGACGGTGGAGAACCTCATCGGGCCTCGTGTGATCGAGGTGGACGTGGACCGTCGCGTCCGTCGCGACCTGCCGGTGACGTTCCAGACCGCCGGCGTCGCCGCGGCGGGCTACGCCTGGAGCGGCGAGGTCGTCACCGCCGTGCGCGTGCTGCGCGTGACCGGCCCCGAAAAGGCGCTGGCCGGACTCGACTCGATCGCGCTCGCGCCCGTGCGCATCGACGGCAAGCGCGACACGGTTCGCGCCGAGGTGGCGCCGGTGTCGCTTCCCGACTGGTGCACTTCGGAGCCGGCGTCGATCCCGGTCAAGCTGGTGCTGGGGCGGCGGCGCTGACGCACCGCCGCCTTTGCGACCTCTAGCGCCGACGCGGGCCGCGGACGAAATCCTCCGCGGGATCGCTCGGCGTGGCCTTGGCCCGGTCGAGCGCCCGCGTCAGGAAGGCCTTGTAATCCTCGTCGCCGGCGGTGCCCATCAGCCGGTTGAGCGCCGCCACGTGCGCCTCGCGTAGCGCGTCGCCCGGCGGCACGGCGTGGTCGGGTTTCACGCCCACACCTTCCCAGTTCGTCTTCGTGACCGGATTGATGGCGCGGCCCGTCGCGATGAACGCCGCCAGGTGATCGCTCAGCGGGAACATGCCGCCCGGGTTCGCGGCACCTCCGGACGTGGCGCCATAGAGCGTGCCGAGCTCGTGAGTTTGCACGTCGTAAGCGAACTCCTCGGCGCATGATCCCGTGAGATTGCTGATGAGGACGTACAGCGGCTTGCCGTTCAGGCGCGGGCCCGGGACGTTCGCCGCGCTCCAATACTGCTCGGTGCGGTCACCGTCGCGCAGGTAGAAGTCGTTGATGTGCAGGCGGTCTCCCGGGGCGACGAAGTAAGTCAGCACCGTCTGCAGCAGGTTGGGATCCCCGCCGCCGTTGCGGCGGAGGTCGATGATGATGGCGTCGCTGCTGGCCAGAAAGTTCATCGCCGCGATCGCCGTGGCATGCGCCTCCGGCAGCCCGGAGAACTGCCGAAGGTCCAGGTATCCCACGTTGCCGGCCAGCCGCTGCGCCTTCTCGAAACCGTAGTTGGACCGGCGTCCCTGCGCGGCGACGCGCGCGAGTTCCTCGGCCGGCGGCGGGCCGCTGTCCTCGCTGGCCCGCGGCCACGGCGTGTGGCGGTAGTGCACCCGCATGTGACGGTCATGCGTGAACGCCTGCATCTGCGACAGGAGGGTGTCCGCCAGTTCGCGCGAACTGGTGATGCGGTCGTACTCGCTCCGTGCCGCCCTCTGGCGCAGGTTCTTCGCCAGCGCGGCGCCCTTGTCCGCGAACACGTAGTGGCGTTGCACGGCCACGGCGAGCGATTCGACCACTGCCGAGCGCGTGGCGGCGTCGATCGGCGTGTCCGCCTCCCCGGGAGTGCCCATGGCCATCTGCGCCAGCGACGGCGCGGAGACGGCCACGGTGAGCATCATCGAGACGCTGGCGAAGAGCACATGGCGGAACTTCATGAGGACCTCCTGCTTCGGGTGGGGGACTTGCGCACTGCCGGCCCGGGATGGCCGAGGCCGGCCAGGAGCAGTTCGACGAGTTCATCGAGACGGGTGGAGAGCGCGGCGCGGCGGCCGAGTTCGCGGACGCTGAGGCTGTAGGGCAGCAGGGCGTTGGTCGCGGTGACCATGGCGCGCGCGGACGTCTCGGCCGGCGGATCGGCGCGAAACGACCCGTCCGCCTGTCCTTCGGCGACCAGCTTCGCGACCAGACGAGCTTCTTCGGCGAAGTGCGCGGACCGGCGCTCGAGCAGCGCCTGTCGCATCACGGCGAGCTTCTCGTCGATGCTCGGCGCGTGGCGCTTGGCGTAGTCGAACCGCATCAGCACGCGCGAGCACAGCATGCTGCGCAGGCGCTGCGCGGGAGTTCCGGGCGAGGAGGCGAGGGTGCCCAGTTCCCGCACGACTCCCTCGGCCATACGGTCGAGGCACGAGAGCGCCACGTCCTCCTTGCTCTCGAAGTGCAGGTACACGGAGCCCTTGCCGACTCCGGCCTCGCCGGCGACGCCCTCGATGGTCATGCGGCGGAATCCGTCGCGCGCCAGCAGGCGGTCGGCCGCGTCCAGGATGCGCGAGCGTGTCAGGGGATCGGGAGTGCGTGCCATGGGTGAGGCTCCGGATAAATGACCAGAAGTGCGTTCTGGTCAGTTTGACGGAGCCATGGCCCGAAAGGTTGCGCCGGGATGCGAACGCGGAGCGGTGCCGGGCGAGCGCGGGGTGGGCACGCGCGAACGCGGAGCGGCCGGGGGGGATGACGAAGCGCC
>JADLGX010000612.1 GCA_020849095.1 Candidatus Eiseniibacteriota bacterium | reverse complement strand
GTAGGCGGCGCAGTCGTCGAACACGAAGGGCGCATCGGGCCGACGGTCGGCCACCGGCGCGGGGGTGAATGCCCGGGTGTTCGCTCCGCAACGACCTCAGGCCACCAGCACCACCGCCCCGCTCGTCACGCGGCCCTCCAGCCGCGCATGCGCCTCGGCCGCGCCGGCCAGCGAGTGCCGTTCCGCCGGCGGCGCCTTCAGCGTGCCATCGGCGAGCGCCGCCCACAGGCGCGCCGCGCGCCGCTCCAGCTCGGCGCGCGTGGCCACGTCGTCGAAGATCACGGGCCGCGAGAAGGTGATGCTCTTGGCCCAGCGCGCCGGTGGCATTGCCCAGACTCCCAACGATTGATTCGGGCGAAGCCGAGTGCAGCCAGGGCGTCGCCGCGCGCACCCAGGCCTGAACATTCACGCGCAGGCCGACGTATCGACCGGGGTGATCCCGCCGCCCTGTTGCCACTCTCGTCGCGAATGAGCGTGCTCAATGACGCCTCTGGGGAGCGAAATAGCCTGTCGAGGTTCAACCCCGAACGTCTGCCATGTCAAACAGTCCCATCTCGTTCGCAAAGTCTTCGGCTCTTGCTGTCCTGCTCTCGCTGCTGCTCGTTGGCTGTGGGGGAGGTGGGGTTGGTGCGGAGGTTCAAGAAGGAGACACCCAAGGCAAGGTGCTGGACCTGATCGCCGCATCCACGGCGCCGGACAGCGACGGCGACGGCCTGCCCGACGACGTGGAAGTCTTCCTCGGCACGAAGCCGCGCGACCGGGACTCGGACCACGACGGCATCACCGATTTCGTCGAGATCTTCGGCACCGGCGCCGCCGACCCCGTCAAGGTGATCGCCGACAGCAACGGGAACCGCGTCATCGCCGCGCTCGACGCGGACGACGACGGCGACGGCGTCGTCGACGGGCAGCAGCGCGACTCCGACGGCGACGGCATCCCCGACTACCTGGAGTACTACGGATTCACTTACAGCGCGCTGACCGGAAAGTACTCGCCCTGGGACGGCGACTTCACCAAGCGCTACTACAAGACCGACCCGCACCAGAAGTCCACCGACCAGGATCCTTTCGACGACGCCCTCGAGATCACGGGCGTGAACATGGACCCGTCGGTGACCAGCCCGGGCAATCTGCCGATGGTGCCGGCCTACCCCGACATCGAGGTGCGGCTCGAGGGTTACTCGGTGACGCTGAACCAGGTGCTGAGCTGGAGCAAGACGGCCTCGCTGGCCCAGGGCACGACCTGGGACAGGAGGGCGGAGACCAGCCACTCCAGCACGACCGAGCACAACTGGGGGACTGCGTTTTCAGCCACGGCCAGGCTCGGCGTCAACGCCGGAAAGGAACTCTCCGTCAGCGTGAACTACGGCGGGCGGCACGAAAGCACCTCGGGCAGCAGCAACTCGGTGTCCAGCGGCGGCTCGATCCTGAGCACGCAGACCTGGGCCAGCGCGAGCACGCAGAACCCGATCGACGCCGCGCGCATCAAGCTGTACCTCAAGGTCCGCAACAAGGGCACGGCGGTGGCCAGCAACCTCAAGCCGGCCTTCACGCTGAAGATCGGTGGCCGCAACGTCGCCACCATCGTGCCCGGCGGCACGCAGGTGAACCTGCTCGAGCCGGGCGGCGTATACCCCGCCGCGCCCGGCGTCTACTGGGTCGTGAACAGCAACGCCTCAGGCGAACCGCTCTCGCTGACGCTTGCGGAGCTGAGGGCGCTGGAAAGCGGCGCCCCCGTGAGCATCACGCTCACGCAGATGTCGGCCGACGTCATGCTCAGGAACCCGGCCACCGGCGCGTACCAGAGCGCCGGCGACTGGAACGAGTACATGGCGCGTGTGCGTGCCGTGTCGGCCAACCTCTTCCTCGACCGAGGCGACGGCAACACTGTCCGGGCCATGGTCTACGCCGACAACAGCGTCACCTCGCCCATCGTCACGCTCGGCGACGCCCTGGTCTGGGCCGGCAAGGCGCGGCAGGATCCCGCCACCGGCGAAGTGTTCGTCTCCTACTTCGACGAGGCGACCAGCGCGACGCGCGAGGCGTCGCTGGCGGGATGGCGCTTTGCCGTCGATCCGGACACCTACAGGGCCAACGGATTCTCCGAAGCGACGCCGGTGCCCGCGGGCTTCGACATCTCCACCCTGCGCCTGCTGCCGAGGTCCTACGTGGTGGCGAAGGCACCCCGGGCCCAGGTGCCGGGTGCCCGTTCCGCCCCTTCGATCCAGTCGGCCTGGCTCGATCCGATAACGGGCAGCGTCAACGTGGTGGTCGGCGACTACAACGGCATCAGATCCGTCGAGTTCGTGGACCGGAACAACCAGGTCCGCGTCATGCGGCAAGACCTGCCCGAATCGTCGTTCTACGTCTACACGCCCGCGCAGGACACCGCGAACTACCCGACGGGCTACGAATTCAACAGCACCGAGCGTGTGCGGGTGACGAATGTCGACGGCCAATCGGACGACAAGTCCTTCATCGCCCAGTACAGCGCGGCCGCGCTTCAGAAGCCGACCATCGATTCGATCTCCGTGGACTTCCTGAACAAGAGGATCTACGTGCGGGTCACGAGCGATCTTCCGCTGGAATTCGTGTCGATCTTCGGCGAGTCGTTCACCGGAGGCGTGTGCGAGATGCAGCGTGTCCTGAACTGGTTCGAGGACCCCAAGGGCTGGGTCTGCGAGGGTGCGGACTTGCCTTACCCCTTCGTGGGGTGGAACTTCTCGAATATCCAGGGCAGTCGGGTAGTCGCCTATGCAGGCCCCGACCTCGTTGCCGTCGAAGCCATCGAAGAGGTCGACGTGGATACGCACACGAGCGGAAGAGGGCGAATGAAGGCGATCTTTGTTCCCATCTTCGAGAATCTTTGGACAGTCGGCTTCGACGAGATATTCGACACGATCGATCTCGACACCGGCGCTGTGGGCTATATCACGGGCGCCTATCGGCCCAGTGACTCCGTGATTGGGCCCCCCAGCGACGCCTGGATCAAGATGGGGACGGACGCGGGGGGGCCGATCCTGTTCTTCAACTTCTCCTTTCAAAGCCAGCACCTCGGCAAGCAAGGGGATCCAGGGGTGGACTACGGCAGCCTCACCCGAGGGGAAATCCAGAAAAAACTGGACGCGACCGCGCCGTCGTTTGCGTCGAGGCGTATCCAATGCGACTCCAGCGCCAACGTGTTCATCTACCGCACCGCGGACGGCCGCTACGGGAAGCTGCGCCTGATGTGCGACACCTGGTGGAGGGGGACGGACAGCCATCACGACCGGGTGATGACCGGGCAGATCGCCTCCGCCGAGTACGAGTTCGCGACCTTCAGGCCAGCGCCTTGAGCCCCCGTGTCGCCCCGAGGTCGCAGCGAGCGTTCGAGCAAAGGGAAAGCAAGAGAGCGGCGCGACGGCAGCCGCCCGACGGTGGCTTGGCTCGGTGCCGACGGCCTCCCGAGGCGGCTCGGAAGGTGGAGCGGCCAGGCCTGCAGACCTGGCGCGCTCGGCGGCGAACTCAGGCCACCAGCACCACCGCCCCGCTCGTCGCCCTGCGCTCCAGCCGCGCGTGCGCCTCGGCCGCGCCGGCCAGCGAGTGCCGCTCCACCGGCGGCACGCGCAGCGTGCCATCGGCCAGCGCCGCCCACAGCCGTGCCGCGCGCCGCTCCAGCTCGGCGCGCGTGGCCACGTAGTCGAAGACCACGGGCCGCGAGAAGGTGATGCTCTTGGCCAGGAGCGCCTGCGTGTCCACCTGCGCCAGCGCACCGGTGGCGTTGCCCAGGCTGATCCAGTGGCCTCGGCGCGCCAGCGCGGCGAGGTTCTCGTCGCGCGCGGCTTCGCCCAGTCCGTCGATGAGCACGTCGGCCCCACCGAGTTTCTGCACCGCATCGGCGAAGCGGTAGCTGTCGGTGACGATCACGTGCTGGC
>JADLGX010000611.1 GCA_020849095.1 Candidatus Eiseniibacteriota bacterium | reverse complement strand
GTGCCGTTCGCTGGAGCGCCGAGTCGTGGCTCGACGTGCCGGTGCGGACGCGGCTGGCGCTGGCCGGCACGTGGCCGAACCCGGTCACGAGCGAACTGCGCGTGTCGTTCTCGCTGGCGGGACTCGGCGCGGCAAAGCTGGAGCTTCTCGACGTGGCGGGCCGCACCGTGAAGGCGTGGCCGCTGTCCGGCGCGCGGGCCGGGGCGCACGTGCGAACACTGGAGCGAGACGGAGCGCTGGCGCCGGGCGTGTACCTGCTGCGCCTGACCGAAGGGCGCGCGAGCGGGGCGAGGCGAGTGACGCTGGGGCGTTGCGGCGCCGACGAAGTTGCCGTCACTGGCCCGGCCGCCGGCCGCGCGGCGCGAGTGCGCACTCATGCGCCCGCGCCGCGCGGCCGATGCTGCGCCCGTAAGCCCCTCGCACATTCGACTCCTCTCACTGGTTCTCGCCCGGTGGCGGCCTCCATCCTCCATCGCCAGGGTGCAGGAGGTTCGTCATGCGTGGATCGCAACCACTCCGTTTTCTGCTCAGTTTGACGCTCGCCCTCATCGGGCTCCTTCCCACGGTCACGAGCGCCGCGCTTTCCCCTCGCGCACTGTCGCGATTCGCCGCAGCCGCGCGTCCTGCGGCACTGGCCGCTTCGCTCGCGGCGAGTCCGGGCGAGGCGTCCTCGGCTCCGATCGCCGCCGACGCCGACGGTTCCAGCTACCTGCTGTGGCAGGACACGCGAAGTCCGTCCGCGATGGGGCTCTTCGTGCAGAAGTTCAACGCCGCAGGCCAGCCGCAGTGGACCGAGGGTGGCGTGCCCGTCTCGATGGCCTATGGCTACGAGCACCAGTGGCAGGGACTGCCCGATGGGCTGGGTGGCGTCTACATCGTGTGGGAGGACGACCGCACGTACGATTCGAGCGACCAGAACCTCTATCTTCAGCACGTCCTGCCCGGCGGCACGATCGCCGGGCCCGAGAACGGCGTCGCCGTGTGCGAACAGCCCTACACGCAGAGTGACCCGGTCCTGGCGGCCGACGGCTTCGGCGGGGTGTTCGTGACGTGGACGGACCGGCGCATCTGGGGGCACACCGACATCTATGCGCAGCGGTTCGGTGCCGCCTGCACGCCGCTTTGGACCGTGGACGGTGTGCTCGTGTGCGGCAGCTCCGGCGACCAGTTCGGGTCCGAAGTAACGTCCGACGCGAACGGCTTCGCGATCGTCACCTGGTCGGATGCACGGCTGGGCGAACTCGACATGGACGTCTACGCCCAGCGCATGGATACGAGCGGCGTGGCGCAGTGGACGGCCAACGGGGTGCGGGTCTCCGACCGCTCCGGCGACCAGGCTTCGCCGGTGATCGCCTCGGACGAGGCGGGCGGCGCGATCATCGCGTGGACGGACCTGACGCCGGATCCCGAGTACGAGGCGAGCATCTACGCCCAGCGCCTGGGGCCGGACGGCAACGCTCGCTGGGGCTCGGGTGGGTATCCCATCTGCGCAGCGCCCTCGACCCAGTACTGGTCGCGGATCGTCGAGGATGGCGCGGGTGGGGTGATCATCGCGTGGCAGGACTTCCGCAACGACGACGTCGAGGACATCTACGCCCAGCGGGTGGATTCGACCGGTGCGCCCCAGTGGCAGCCGGATGGCGTCGCGGTATGCGTGGACACGCTCGAGCAGACGTGGACCACCATCGCCTCGGACGGCGCCCGCGGCGCCATCGTGGCGTGGCGCGACGCACTTCCCGGTTACGGCGCCGAGATCAAGGCGCAGCGCGTGGACTCGCTGGGAACGACTCCGTGGGCGGACAACGGTGTGAGCGTGTGCGCGGTTTCCAGTTCCAAGGCACTTCTGTCAATCGCCTCGAGCGGCTCGGGCAGCGCCGTGATCGCGTGGGTCGATACGCGGAGCCGGCTCGAGATCGACCTGTACGCGCAGCGGCTCGACTCGGGCGGCGAGCCCGAGTGGACGCCGGGCGGCGAGCTGGTGCTGGCCACGACGCGGCAGACGTCTCCGCTCGTGGTCGCCACCGGCTCCGGTTCCACGGTGAGTGCGTGGATGGAAAAGCGGCTCGGCCAGTACGACATCCGCGCGCGCAAGCAGGACTCCGCGGGCAACGCCCTGTGGTCCGCCCGGGGCGTGTGCGAAGCCCCTGACCTGCAGAACGCCCCGGTCGCGGTGGACGACGGTGCGGGCGGCGCGATCTTCGCGTGGATGGACTATCGCGCCGGAGGCAACGAGATCGATGTCTATGCGCAGCGCATGACTTCCGACGGCGCGGCGGCGTGGGCCGCCGGCGGAGTGGCCGTGTGCACGGTCAGCGGCGGGCAGTGGTTTCCGATGATCGCCACCGACGGCGCCGGCGGCGCGATCCTCACGTGGCAGGACGAACGCTCGGGCACGAGCGACATCTACGCCCAGCGCCTGGACGCGTCGGGCGTTCCGCAGTGGGCGGCGAACGGAGTCGCGGTCTGCGACGCGGCCGAGAGCCAGCAATACCCCTCCATCGTCCCGGATGGCGCCGGCGGAGTGATCGTGGCGTGGCAGGACTCGCCCGGCGAGGGCGGTGGCACGATCAGCGCGCAGCGGATGAACGGCGCGGGAGAACGGCAGTGGGCCACCGACGGCGTGCTGCTGGTGACCGGATTCGCGGCGGCTTCGCGCCCCATGATCACGACCGATGGCGCGGGGGGAGCGATCGCTTCGTGGGAGGACAGCCGCTCGGGCGCGGCGGCGCTGTATGTCCAGCGAGTCCGCTCGGGTGGTGAAGTCGCGTGGGCCGCTTCGGGCGTGCGACTTGCGAATGCGACCGGTGCGCAGCAGTACCAGGTGATCGTGCCCACGCCCACGGGAGGCGCGATCGTCGTGTGGGACGACCTGCGCGACGTGTTCGATTACGACGTGTACGCCCAGCGCGTGGACTCGCTGGGTGTCGTGCAATGGAACGCGGCGGGCGTGGTCGTGTGCAACATGGGCGACCACCAGTTCCTGCCTGTGGCCATGCCCGACGGGCTGGGCGGCGTGATCACCGCGTGGTCGGACGCCCGTGCCGGAACCCATCTGGATGTCTACGTGCAGCGCCTCAACTCGCTCGGCCAGCGCCGCTGGGGCTCCGAGGACATGCCGGTCTCGATCGGAGCGGACGACCAGCAGCTTCCCGCGATCGCCTCGGACGGCGCCGGTGGTGTGGTGGTGGCGTGGGAGGACGAGCGCGACCACGGGCTGCCCATGCTGTACGCGCAGCGCCACGACCTGAACGGCGTCCCGCAGTGGACCGGCGGCGGTGTCGTGCCCGCGTGGATCTCGCTGTCGCGCTCGGAGGCCACGCCGGAATCCGCACGCCTCGAGTGGTACGCCGCCGACGCGGCGCAGCTGGTGGCGACGGTCTACCGGCGCGAGGAGGGCGGAGACTGGCAGGCGCTGGGCACGCTGAACGGCGACGGCTCGGGACTGTTCGTGTACGACGATCGCGCGATCACGCCGGGGCGCTCGTACGCCTACCGGCTGGGCGTGGTGCAAAATGGGCTCGAGCGCTTCACGAGCGAGTCGTGGGTGGAGGTGCCGCTGCGCGCGCGGTTCGCGTTCGCGGGTTCGTGGCCGAATCCGTCGGTGGGCGAGCTGCGCGTGGCGTTCTCGCTGCGCGGGGGAGCGCCGGCGCGGCTCGAGCTGCTCGACATCGCCGGGCGGCACGTGCGCGCGTGGGACCTGTCGGGCGCGGGCGCGGGTTCGCACGTGCGCACGCTGGCCGATGCGCGCGGCGTGGCGCCGGGCGTCTACGTGCTGCGGCTGACCGAGGGCGCGGTGCAGTCGAACCGGCGCGTGACGATCATGCGGT
>JADLGX010000610.1 GCA_020849095.1 Candidatus Eiseniibacteriota bacterium | reverse complement strand
GCAGGCCGAACTGCGTGCCGGAGAGCCCGAGTTCCTTCTGGATGGCGATGCCGATGATCGAGAAAATCGTCCAGACGGCGAAGCAGACCGTGAAGGCCGCCGTGCTGAGCCACATGGCACGGTTGGCTCCGCGGCCGGAAGCCGTCGCCGCAGTCATGGGCCGGATGCCGGGCTGTCCGGCACGAGCGCCTCGATCTCCGCGAGACCCCTCACGCCGTAATGTTCCTGCAGGGACTCGAGGTAGTGCTGCAGCTCACGCTGGCGCACCTGCAGCTCGAGATAGTCGGCAATGCGGCCGTGCACGGCGTCGAAGCCGAGCGGCACACCTGCCTCGAGCGCGTCGACCTGGATGACGTGGTAGCCCCAGCGCGATTCGACCGGGAAGGCCGCGAGACCCACAGGCAGGCGAAAGACCTGGCGATCGAACTCGGGTGTCGTCTGGCCTCGCTCGAGCCAGCCGAGTGCGCCGCCTTCGCTCTTCGAAGGACAGTCGGACCGGCGCAGCGCGAAGTCGGCGAACAGCACGGGGTTGGCGCCGAGCTGCGCAATCATTTCCTCGGCATCGAGCCGGGCCTGGTGGCGACCCTTCACATCGTCGGCCGGGGCGGAGAGAAGGATATGTCGTACGCGAATGCGGTCGGGCGAGCGGAAGCGCTCGCTGTTTCGCTCGAAGTAGCGCCGGCAATCGTCCTCGGTGGGGACACGGTCGGCGATCTCGCGTTCGAGCAGCAGCCGTATGGCGGCTTCTTCGGCGGATTCCTGGTCGATGGCACGCGCCTCCGTCGCGAGGCCAAGCCGCGCGATCTCCCGCCGCAGCAACTCGCGCACGACGAGGGCGCGTGCGGCCGCCGCGCGCGACTCCTCGGGTCGGCCTGCGCGGTGGTGCTGCATCTCGCGGGCGATGTCGGCTTCGCTGATCGGCGTGTCAGCGACGAACAGCACGCAGGGCGGCGGCGTCCCGAGCGTGCGGGGCCCGTCGACCTCCGCAGCATGCGAGTGCGAGTCATGCACGTGCCGATGCGCGCCGCTCGACATGCTCAGCTCCGACGCCCGTAGTTGAGCGTCGCCTGGCGCCTGCGCACCACCTGATAGGGCCGCCACAGATAGCTGACGGGGATGCTCCAGATATGCACGAGGCGTGTGAACGGCGTCAGCAGGAACAGGGTCAGGCCGAGGACGATGTGTGCCTTGTAGACCCAGTGGACCGACGCGACCAGTGCGGCGGCGCCGCCCCGGAACGTGACAATGCGCTGTGCCCACTCGGCGAGCACGACCATGACGCTGCCATCGAGGTGGTGACTCGAAAGGAAGATCGTGTAAAGGCCGAGCAGAAGCTGCGCCAGTAACAGCACCAGAATCAGCAGATTGCGAAAATTGTCGGTGGCGCGGATGCGTACATTGAACAGGCGTCGCCACAGGAGGATCAGCATGCCGACGAGGCAGATGGCGCCGAACACTCCGCCCACGAGCATGGCCAGCAACTGCTTGAGTTCCGTGCTGATGAACACCGAATAGACCGCGTGCGGGGTCAGCAGACCGACCAGATGACCACCCAGTACGACGAGGATGCCGACATGGAACAGATTGCTGCCGAGACGCATGCCGCGATCGGAGAGCAGCTGGCTCGAGCCGCTGCGCCACGTGTACATCGAGTAGTCGAAACGGACCCAGCTGCCGATGAAGAACACCACCAGTGCGAGGTACGGATAGATCTGGAAAGCAAAGACGTCGAAGTAGCTCATCGTTGCACCTGTCGGGTGGCTTGAGGCGGGCCCGGCGCGCGGCCGGACGGCGAACAATCCTGCTGGAGCGCGTCGGCGCCAAAACGGACCGCTTCTTCTTCCCACACGCGGTCCATGGCCTCGATGCTGTCGTCGCGCGGCTCCTCGCGCGCGCGCTGGCGCAGCGGGGCGAGATCGAGCTTGCCGTCGGCGTAGTCGACCAGGATCTCGAACAGGAGCGCATGGGGGCTGCCGCGCTCGGCAGCGCGGGCGCCGAGCAGGCCGACGATGTGATTGAGGTGCTGCAGCCAGTCACGGGCTTCGGTCTGCGGCTGCTGCGCCAGGTATTCGAGCAGCAACGGCAGATAGTCCGGCAGCTCCCGCGCGGCCAGCACGAAACCGTTCTTCCGGTAAGCAGCCACCAGATCGACCATGGCCTGGCCGCGGTCACGCGATTCGCCGTGGATATGCTCGAACATCAGCAGGCTCATCGAGCGCCCACGATCGAAGGTGGACAGCCAGCGATCCTGCGCCTCGAGCGGGTCGGTCGCGAGGAGGGCGCGCACGAAATCCTCCAGCGCGCCGCGGCGGTGTGGCGCGAGTTCCGGATCAGCGCACGCAGCGAGGAGTTCCCCGCCGTGCTCCCACAGCTCGTCCCGCGGATAGTCGATCAGCACGCTCAGGAGCTTGAGCAGGCTCATCCGACCTCCTCGAACTTCTCCTGCCGGTTCGGGTGAACGAAGTACCGGGAGGTCTTGCGCTGGGTGAAGAGGTCGACCGGAGTGTCGCCGCTGCAACCGTTGCCCCAGGTGAATCCGCAGCCGCCGCGCTCGCCAAAGGCATCATTGGCGTATTC
>JADLGX010000609.1 GCA_020849095.1 Candidatus Eiseniibacteriota bacterium | reverse complement strand
CTCGACAAGCTGGTGGCGGCCACGGAGCCTGCCGCGGATTCGCGCCAGGTGGCGTACGCGCCCGTGACCGACGAGGCCTTCACCGCGCTGCGCGGCATCGGAGGCATGGCGCCCTCCGCGCCGGCCAGCACGCGCGAGAGCAAGCTGCAGGCGTTGGCGAGCCAGCTGCGCAACAGCAGCGACGGGGCGTTCTGGGTGCGGCAGCTGACGCTGGAGAGCCGGTAGGGCGGGGCAGCAGTGAGTGGGGGGATTTGAGATAGGCATTCACACGCACTGGCGCGCTCCGCACCCTCGCCCGACTCCTCCGACCTCTTCCACGGAGCGATGAGCAAAGCGGGCATCGAACTCCTGAGTGCGCAGAGCCTGCTCGACCTGGTGGGCGTGGTGCTCATGGGCTGCTCTCTCTGCGGCGAGGCACTTCCCAGCACCAGACCGTGCCTATTACTAGTTCCGCTTTCGCTGGACGCTGTGCCGCCCGGCAATGCCGCGCTACTTTCGCTCGAGGCGTTCGCCGGCGTGTTGATCGAGCGCGACCCCACGATGGAAGGGCTGCCCGCGGGATTGCTGCTGCCCTTGCCAACTTGCGGCCGCCCATGGGCGCGGACAAGCTGCCTGGAATCATCAGGCCCTGCGAGCCCGCCTGAGCCTCGTGACCGGAAATCGGCTGTTGCGCACCGCGTGCAACTGGCCGATATCTGCAACAACCGAATCCCGCCAGGTGCAACCACCGCGAATAGCCTAGCAATCTTCCCCATTGCTTCTCACCTGTTGCATGGAATAGCCTGTTGCCCGCCATGAGAAACAAGCGCTCGCCTGAAACAGTCCTGCTGGACGAAGTCGTCCACCGCATCGCCGCCCAACTCCCGCGGGCGTGGCGGCTGGAGGGGCCGCGTCTGGCCAGCGGCTCAAACTACGGCGCCGAGGGTGAGCCTACCGCTGCGCCCGACCTCGAGCGCAGCGGAGTCGTGGACGCCTGGCTCGACGTGCTGGTCGGCGATGCGCGCGCCACGCTGGCCATCGAGCTGCGCGAACGCTTCGAGCCGCGCGACGCGCTGCGCATTCTCTTGGCGTTCGACCAACCCAACCCGACGCCCTATCGCGTGCGCGAGAGCCAGGCGGGTCCCCAGCCTCGCATGCTCGTCACTCGCTTCCTGTCGCCGCGCACGCAAAAGCTGCTTGCCGAGTCGGGCTGGAACTACGCTGACTCCACGGGCAACGTGCGCATCGCCCTCGAGCGCCCGGCGGTGTTCCTCAAGCTCACCGGCAGCGAACGCGACCCCGAACCCGAAGCGCGCCCGTTGCGATCGCTGCGCGGACCCATTGCCGGTCGCATCGTGCGCGAGCTGGCCGACCGGCGACCGCCGTTTGGCATTCGCGAACTCGCCAGCCGGGCGCGCACCTCGGCCGCCATGGCATCGCGCGTCGTCGCTCTGCTCGAACGCGAGGCGATCGTCGAAAAGGACGGCCGCGGGCCCATTCTGCGCGTCAACTGGCGCGCGCTGCTCGAACGCTGGGCGCAGGAGTACCAGTTCTCGCGCTCGAATCGCGTGGAGCGCTATCTGGCGCTGCGGGGATTCGCTCCCGTGTTCGACCAGCTGCGGCTGACGCAGCGGCGTTACGCGATCACGGGGCCTTTCGTGGCCGAGCGCCGCCGGACCATGGCGCCGTCGCGACTGCTGGTGCTCTACACCAACGACATCCCCGCAATGGCTCGCGAACTGGAGCTGGAGCCGGCCGGCGCGACCGCCAATGTGCTGTTGGCCGAGCCCAATGACCCCGTGGTATTCGACCGCGCGTGGACAGAAGAAGGTCTTCGCTACGTCGCGCTACCCCAGGCCGCCGTGGATCTTCTGACGAGTGGTGACCGCAGCCCCCGCCTTGCAGAAGCACTGATCGAATGGATGGGGGAGAACGAAGATGACTGGCGTTCCTGATCCGCGGTACGTATTGGCGAGACGGGTGCTGCTCGACGCCCTGGAAGCGCTGGGCGAACAGCGAGAGGGCGTCGTGTTGATCGGCGCGCAGGCGGTGTATGCGCGTACGGGCGAGGGCGATCTACAGGTGACACCGTTCACCGAGGACGCCGATCTCGCCGTGGACCCGCGGCTGCTGGGCAACGCTCCGCTCCTCGAGGCCTGCATGCTGAACGCGGGATTCTTGCGGGGAGAGAATCCCGGCGACTGGCGCGGGATGCGCGACACACATCTGGACCTGATGGTCCCCGACGCGCTGTCGCAGCCCGGCGGCCGCAGGGGCGCGCGCATTCCTCCACATGCGGCCTTCGCCACTCGCCGCGTTCACGGGCTCGAGGGCTGCGTTGTGGATCGTTCGATCGAGACCATCGGGGCGATGGACCCTGCGGACCCGCGCGCCTATCCGATCCGCGTGGCGGGGCCGGCAGCGCTGCTCGTGGCCAAGTTGTACAAGCTGGGGGAGCGCACGGCCACCACCGCGGATCGAGTGCAGGCCAAGGACGCGCTCGATGTCTACCGGCTGCTGCGCGCGGTGCAGTTGCCCGTGCTCGTGCAGGGCTTTGAACAGATGTTCGCGGAGCCGATTTCGCGAGCGGCCGCCGAGCAGGCGCTGAGATACCTTGGGCAACTGTTCGCCACCCCTGCGTCCGAAGGGCCGCAGCTGGTGGCGTTCACTCTGGCCGACACCGACCAGCCCGAGCTCGGTCGCGACAGCAGTCACCGCCTCGCTCAATCGTTGCTCGAACGCTTGCGGAGACCCGAATGAGCCTCACTCCCAACGACATTCCCCACGCTCGCCGCCCCCGAGCCGCGCGAGATTCGCGACAAGATCACGCGGCTCGTGCGCGCCGATCTCATGGGGCCGCTGGGCGGGGAGTCCGAGGAAATGGGCCAGCGTGATCACCTGGATCGGCAACGTGAGGAGTGGGGCGAGGACGATACGGCCGTCGACGGGCAGAAACGCCTGATCCGGGCACTCGCCGCGCTTCACCCGCCGTTTTTCGCAGCCACCTCGAACCCACTCTGGAGCGCACGCTGGCGAGAACCCTCTTTTGCTCGACTTCGAGTTCGCCCAGTGTCTCGGAAAGACGTCGGTGCGACCGCGGAACAGCTTACGAAAGAGGGCAATCGTGGCTGCGCCGGAGAGCGACATGCGTGCCCGTCGCGGGCAGGATGTACCTCTTCGGCTCGAGAGGTCGGGGACATGCGGAGGCGCGCCCGTGGTTCGTCAAGGCGGACCACGATCTCGCGGCGATCGGCGACCCGGCAAAGCCGACGCGAAACGAAGTCGATGATGCGCTCGCCCTCGCGCGCGACATCCATGAGGCCGTACTCGTGAAGTTGCCGCCCGGCGTGCGGCCCTGACCGGGGGGGCGCCGGGAGGGGGCAAGCAAAGGCCGCCCCTCGCTGTGGTAGATTCCCCGCCACTTTTCGCCAGACGGGGACACCATGTTCGAAGCGCTCACCGAACGATTCCACGGCATCGTGCGCCAGCTTTCCGGCCAGGCGCGCATCACGCCCGACAACATCCGCG
>JADLGX010000608.1 GCA_020849095.1 Candidatus Eiseniibacteriota bacterium | reverse complement strand
GCAGTTGTTGTCCACGACCACGATCTCGTCGATCGAGGGCGGCATCCGCCCGATCACTTCGCGCACGCCCCCCTCTTCGTTGTAGCAGGGGATCACGACGCTCAACTTCAGGTTCTGTCGCATGCGGGAAGGCTTCCGGGGCTGCGAAGGAACGGCGTGGCCCGCGCGCCCATGGCGCTCGGGACGAAAAGCGTAGCAATGCGTGGAACGCGCTCACAAGCGCGGCCGTTCGGGGCGGAGTCCCGCGGGGCCCGAAGGGTTGCAGCCTGCACGAGGGGAGGGCCGCTCACCGCGGTCCGCCCGGCACAGCCCCGTCATCGGCGCGGCGAGGGGGGACATTCACGAGCCGTTCGATGCGGCCGAGCGAGGTGAGGTACACCGCGGTCGTGCCCTCGGGCAGCGCCGCCAGGCTCTTCTCGAGGGGACCGTACAGGGTCGAGCCCTGCAGGTCGTCCCGGTCGTAGTGCAGCCGCAGCATGCTTCCCGTGGCGCCGTCGAAGACCAGGTTGAAGACCGAACGCCCCACGAAGGTCTCGGGCCCGGAGGGGTCGAGGAACACGAAGCGCGCGCCCGCGGGCGGTGAGGGCCACTCGCGGTCGAGTGTCGCCCAGGCTTCGCGCGTGAGCGGGGCGAACGTGTGCCACTGGCCCGCCACGAGCCCGGCGGCGGTCAGGAGCGTGGCGATCGCGCCGTGGACGGCGAGCGCGCCCGCCGGGCCGGCGCGGCCGGGCGCCGCATGCTCCGCCGCGTGCGCCAGCAGCCGGCCCGCCCCGTAGGCGACCGCGAACGCCGGCATGTACAGGTAGCCAAACCCGGGGCGCCCGGAGATGGGCAGGTACAGCAGGATCGCGGCGGCCGCCCAGAGCGCCGCGCCGAGCGCCTCTTCGCGGGCGGCGCGGCCCTGCGGGGAATCCCACACGGAGCGCGCGTGCGCGGCGGGCCACGCGGCGCGCGTGACGGCCCAGACGACCGCGGGCATCGCGCCCAGGTGCAGCGCGAAGTAGCCGACGCTGTAGAACATGTGCGTGCCGATCTGCAGGTGGTACCGCGTCTCGCCCGCCTGGGGAGTGGGCAGCAGTTGCGTGCGGAACCACAGGTAGACCGCGGCGGTCACCGACAGCGCCAGCCACGAACGCGTCGCGGCGCTTCGCTGGCGCTCGTCCAGCCGCCGCCAGCGCGCCATCTCGAGCGCCGCCAGCGCGGCCGGCAGCAGCACGATCTCCTCCTTGCACAGCGCGCCCGCCACGAAGCTGGCGAGCATCGCGGCGATCGCGGGCAGCGCCGAGCGCCCGCTCGAGGCGGCGCGGACGGCGCGGTGGTGCTGCACCAGCGCCAGCAGCGAGAACAGCGCCAGCAGGCTGCCGGTCACGTTCGACACCCACTGCGTGGTCCACGTGAACGTGTTCGCCTGCGTCCACATGGCGGCCGCGGCGAGCGCTCCGGCCAGCGCGCTGCCGCCGCGCTCACGGGCCAGGCGGGCGAGCAGGACGGTCTGGGCCAGCAGCAGCAGCGCCATCACCGCCAGCATGGGGGCGGCGTTCAGCCCGAAGACCGCCAGCATCGCGCCGTGCCACAGGTCCACGAGCGGGCGATAGAGCGTGAAGGGATTCAGCCCGGTCCAGATGGCGGCGAAGCCTTCGGGCGTCAGCGCCCACCGTCCGCGCTCGAGGTTGGTCCAGTCGTCCGCGCGGAACGAGCCGATGGCGGCGCCGGCCAGCTGGAGGGCCAGGGCGCAGGCGATCAGCGCGCGAGTGAAGAGGAGTGGGGAAGGCCGGGCGGGGGTGGACATGCGGGGCGCAAGGTAGCACGGCGGCTGCGGCGCGGGCACTCGCCACGCCCGCTCCCGCGGGCTCCTGTGTTACCTTTTTTCGCCACATGGCCCGCGCCCATACCACACCACCCGCCCCCATCCCGGTCTCCGCCGCTCTCATCGATCCCGCCGTCGTCGCCATCGTGGTGCCGGCATGGAACGAAGTCGGCAAGATCGGCGCCGTCGTCCGCAAGGTCCCGCGCCGCTGGGCGGCCACGGTGATCGTGGTGGACGACTGCTCGCAGGACGACACGGCCGGCGAGGCGCGCGAGGCCGGCGCCGAGGTGGTGATCCGCCACGAGACCAACCAGGGCGTGGGGGCCGCCATCCGCACCGGGCTGCTCGAGGCGCGGCGTCGCGGCATGCGCTACGCGGCCGTGCTCTCGGGCGACGACCAGCACGAGCCCGACGAACTGCCACGCATCCTGGCGCCGCTGTTCGCCGGTGAAGCCGACCTGGTGCAGGGCTCGCGGTGGCTTCCCGGCGGGGCCACGCCGGGCATTCCGTCTTCGCGCCGCTGGCTGACCCAGCTCTATCCGCTGCTGTTCCGCATCGCCAGCGGCTTTCCGGTCACCGACGGCACCAACGGCATGCGCGCCTTCCGGCTCGACATTCTCGACGATCCCCGCATCCGGCTGGAGCAGGACTGGCTCGACCGCTACGAACTGGAGCCCTACCTGTTGTTCCAGGTGGTGCGCGGCCGATACCGGGTGCAGGAAGCCCCGGTGACCGTGCGCTACCACTCGCGGGGCACCACCAAGATGCGGTTGATCCAGGACGGCTGGCGCATCCTTCGCCCGCTCGTCTTCCTTCGGCTCGGCTGGCGCCAATGAGCGCCGGGAGAATCCTGTGATCCAGCTCGAGAACAAGCGCGTGCTCGTGACCGGCGGCGCCGGTTTCGTCGGAAGCAATCTCGTGCGGCGCCTGATCCGCGACGGCGCGCGCGTCACCGTGCTCGACGACCTCTTCACCGGCACGCTGGCGAACCTGCCGCCCACGGGCTTCGATTTCATCGAGGGCTCGGTGTGCGACGCGGCGCTGATCGACAAGGTCGTGCCCGAACACGCGGTGATCTTCCACATGGCCGCGCGGAACATCATCGTGAGCACGAAGAATCCGCGCGAGGACTTCGAGTCGAACATCGGCGGCACGCTCAACGTGCTCATGGCCGCGCGCGGTTCCCAGGTCGAGCGCATCCTGTACACGTCGAGCACGTCGGTGTACGGCAACCCGCGCTACCTGCCCATCAACGAGGACGACCACCTGTCGCTGCTCACGCCCTATGCGGTCTCCAAGCTGGGCGGCGAGAACTACTGCATGGCGTTCTACGAGTCGTACGGCCTGCCGACGACCGCCGTTCGCTACTCCAACGTGTTCGGTCCCGGGCAGCATCCGTCGAATCCCTACTGCGGCGTGGTCGCCAAGTTCATCGAGGCGCTCTTCGAGGGGCGCTCGCCCGTCATTCACGGCGACGGCAACCAGACGCGCGACTTCACCTACGTGGACGACGCCGTCGAAGCGACGCTCGCCGCGGCCCGATCGGATCGCGCCCTGGGCGAGGTGTTCAACGTGGGAACGGGTGTGGAGACGCGCGTGAACGAGCTGGTCGCCACGCTCATCAAGGTGACCGGGGCCAACGTCGAGGCCACGCACTCGGACCGGCGCGACATCGACAACATCCGCCGCCGGGTGGTGAACATCGAGAAGACCCGCCGCGCCCTGCGCTGGGTTCCCGAGGTGACGCTCGAGAAGGGGCTGCGCCGGACGGTGGAATGGCAGCGCGCCCAGACGAACGGCGGGGCGAAACCGGCCTGATTCGGGGCGCCAGGGCGCCGAACGGCCCCCGGCGGGTGAAGTTCTTGCCCCGGGGCAAATCCGCCATTGAAACTGCTGTCAGGGTGTTGCTAACCTCTCTCCACGCGGGCGGCCGGACCAGCCGCCTTCCCGATGTTCACACGGAGAGAGTCGACCACGATCCCTTGCTAACTGGGTTGCGCACGACGAGCAAAAGTCCGGAAGGCCCCTCGGGGGTTGGCCGGATGTCCGGAGAAATCCGGACCACGCTTCTAAGGAATCGACATCTTGGTTATCCCCCAGTCGCTCGTGCTCGAACAGTCCAGCGAGTATTTCGAACGGATGAAGCGAGTGTCGTGAGAGCCGAGGGGCGAAATATGCCTCGCGGCTTTCTTGTTCAGGGCGACGACAACTGAGAATGGTCCCAGATGGAGCCCGACATCCTCTCGTCCGTCAGTGAGGCTAAGGCCAGTAGACCGGATTGGCCCGCCTCGGTCGAACATCCGGCAAGGGAAACAGACTCCGTGGAATCGACAACGCCGACCGGAGCGACACTCCCGTCACGGCTGCAGTCCGGCGCCGTCCGGGCGCCCGTATGGTCGAAGCCGGCCAACGGAAATGCCACGACCGGAAACCACTCGCACGGATACGCGAACGGGCATGCCCGCCCGCGTGTCGGTACGCACGCCGCCTCGCACGGCCCACGCCCCTCCGCGCTCGCCTCGTCCGCGGCGCCGGTGCTGCCGTTCGAGACACCCGAAGTGGCCGGCTTCTACCTGCGGGTGGGCAAGCGGGTGCTCGACGTGCTCGGGGCGCTCTTCGCGCTCGTGCTGTCCGCCCCCGTGGTGGGTCTGGTCGCGGCGCTCATCCTGATCGAGTCGCGCGGCCCGGTGTTCTACAAGTCCACGCGCATCGGCCGCGGCGGACGCCCCTTCACCTTCTACAAGCTGCGCTCCATGGTGAAGGACGCGGACCGCAAGCGGCACAAGATCGCGCACATGAACGAGGCCGACGGACCGATCTTCAAGATCGCGCGCGACCCGCGCATCACGCGCATCGGCCGCTTCATCCGCACCACGAGCCTCGACGAGATTCCCCAGTTCTACAACGTGCTGATCGGCGACATGAGCCTGGTGGGCCCGCGTCCCCCGATCCCCGAGGAAGTCGCGCAGTACGAGCCGTGGCAGCTGCGCCGGCTCGACGTCCGCCCCGGCATCACCTGCCTGTGGCAGATCAGCGGGCGCAGCCGGATCGGTTTCCAGGAATGGATGCGGCTCGACCTCGAGTACATCAAGCACCAGTCCCTGGCCCTCGACCTCAAGATCCTCCTGCGGACCATCCCCGCCGTCCTGTCGCGCGAGGGAGCATACTGACGGAGTGACCTCCAGTCCGATCCGGCGAGAGCGGCCGGCCGCAGAGCCTCTTCTCCCATCCTCCACATCGGCCCAGATCCGCATGGTTGCCGCCGCCACCCTCGTGGCGGCGGCGCTGCGCCTTTTCCGGCTGGGGCACCAGAGCCTGTGGATCGACGAGGTCTTCACGTGGTACTCGGCCGGCGCCGGCGGCGCGCTGAGCGCGCGCGACCTGATCGAGAACGTGCACGGTCCGTTCTACAGCCTGGTCGTCCATCTGTGGACCGGCGTGGCGGGCGACGGCGAGTGGGCGATGCGGCTGCCGAGCGCGATCGCCGGCATCCTGACCGTGCCGGCCTTCGCGTGGCTGTCGGCGCGCTGGCTGGGGCCGCGCACGGCCGTGACCGCCGCCTGGCTCGCCGCCGGTTCGCCGTTCCTCGTGTGGTACTCGCAGGAGGCGCGCAACTACTCGCTGCTCATGCTGTGCACCTGCGCGAGTGCGGCCGCGCTGCTCGAGCTGCAGCGCCGCTGCGACACGCCCGGCGTGCTGCGCTACCTGGCGCTCGCCGCCATGGCCGGGCTTTCCAACCTGTCCTTCGCGCTGCTCGCCCCACTCCACCTGCGCTGGTGGCTGGCCGGTGACGGCGCCACCCGCGCGGGCCGGCTGCGCGCCCTGGCGATCGCCGCGGGCGCGCTCGTGCTGCTGACGCTGCCCTGGGTGGGCTCGATCGCCCGCACCTGGGACTGGCGCCGGCTGCAGCCCGAGCGCGAGGCGGTGGCGGGGGAGACCCCGCTGCGGGGGGAGACCACGTTCCACGCGGCGGCGGTGCCGTTCGCGCTGCACGCGTTCGCCGTCGGTTACACGATCGGCCCGTCGCTGCGCGAGTTGCGCGCGCACGCCGGGACCGCCACCCTCCGCCGTCATGCGCCCGAACTGGCGTTCACCGCCCTGGTGTTCGGGGCGCTGGGATTGGCGGGTATCGTCGCGCTGGCGCGGCGCGGGCGGCTGGCCGATACATTCTTGTGGCTCGTCGCGCCGGGGCTGCTCGTCAGCTACTTTGCGGCCCAGAACTTCAAGGTGTTCCACCCGCGCTACCTCAGCGTTTCGCTGCCCTGCGCCCTCCTGGTCGTGGTCGCGGCGTTTTCGGGCCTGGGGCCGCGCGCGCGTCGGCTCCTCGGGGTCGCGGTCGCCGCGCTGTGGAGCATCTCGCTGTACCAGCACTATTTCGTGGCGGACTACGCCCGCGAGGATTACCGCGGCGCGCTGGCCGTCGTGCGTTCGGGAATCCTTCCGGGCGAGCAGGTGCTGGCGATGGGTTCGGAGGACCCGGTTCAGTTCTACGCCCGGGGACTCGCGGTGGACCGCGTATGGCTCGGGCACCAGTCGCAGCCCGGCGTCATGCCGGTGAAGTTCGAACAGGCTTTGTCGCGGGCGAAGGGAACGTGGGTGGTGCTGAGCCGGGCGGAGGATCTCGACCCGGACGATCTTTTCGCCCGCTGGTTGGAGCAGACGTATCCGCAGGCCGGACGCTGGTCGCGTCCCGGCGTGCGGGTGTGGCACATCAGCGGTGACGCGCGGGCTGCCGTGGACCGTCCGTCGCCGCCGGTGCCTTGACCTTTCATCGAGACTGAAGCGGGGCGGTCCCCCGGTCACCGCCGCCCCGGAGGAATGGACATGCAGGTCGTCGTCGTCGGTCTGGGCTACGTGGGTTCGGTGTGTTCGGCGTGCCTCGCCAGTCGTGGGCACCAGGTGGTGGGCGTGGACACCAGCACCTACAAGGTGGATTGCATCGAGCGGGGCGAGAGCCCGATCGTGGAAAAGGACCTCGGCGAGCTCATCGCCGCGGCGCGCCGCGAAGGCCGGCTTTCGGCCACCACCGACATCGCGCGCGCCATGCCCGGCGCCGACGTGGTGCTCGTGTGCGTGGGCACGCCTTCGCGCGAGGACGGCTCGCTCAACCTGGACCACGTGAAGCGCGCGTGCGCCGAGGTGGGCTCCGCGCTCGCTTCCACGGGCAAGTTCACCACCATCGTCATGCGCAGCACCATGCTGCCCGGCTCCGTGCTGGACGAACTGACGCCCGTGATCGAGCAGGCTTCGGGCGGGAAGGCCGGCGACAAGTTCGGCGTCGCCTACAACCCCGAGTTCCTGCGCGAAGGCACGGCCGTGGACGACTTCAACAACGCCGACTACACGATCATCGGCGCCGGCTGCGAGCGCGCCGGGGAGTCGCTCAAGGCGGTGTACGAGGGAGTCGGCGGCGAGCTCATCGTGACGTCCATTCCGACGGCCGAGATGCTCAAGTACGTGAACAACTCCTTCCATGCGCTCAAGGTGGCCTTCGCGAACGAAGTCGGACGCGTCTGCAAGAAGGAGGGCGTGGACAGCCACGCCGTCATGAAGCTCATGGTGCGCGACACCAAGCTGAACCTGTCGCCCTACTACCTGAGCCCGGGCTTCGCGTTCGGCGGCTCGTGCCTGCCCAAGGACGTGCGCGCGATCGTATCGCGCTCGCGCCATCACAACCTCGAACTGCCGGTGCTGCAGAACATCATCCGCTCGAACGACGTTCACGTGGAGGACGCCATCCATCTGATCGAGAAGTTCAAGATGCGCAAGCTCGGTTTTCTCGGCCTGTCGTTCAAGGCCGGCACCGACGACCTGCGCGAGAGCCCGATCCTCCGCGTCATCGGGACGCTCGTGGGCAAGGGCTACGCCGTGCTGCTCCACGATCCCAACATCGACATGGAGCGCGTGCTCGGAGCCAACCGCCGCTTCGTCGAGGACGAGGTGCCTTACCTGCCCGAACGCCTGCGCGCGGACCTGCGCGAAGTCGTCGAGAGCAGCGAGGTGATCGTGGTGGGCAACCGTTCCGCGGCCTATCGCGAGATCGGCGGCATGCTCCGCAAGGGGCAGGTGCTGGTCGATCTCGTCGCCGGCGTCGACCGGCGCACGGTCGTGAACGGGGAGTACCATGGCCTCGCCTGGTAGCGTCCTCCACCTGTCGCAGAACCTGACGCTTCCGTTCGACCGGCGCGTGTGGATGGAGCTCAACGCGCTCAAGTCCGCCGGCTACGAAGTGTCCGCCATCTGCCCCATGGGCGACGGCGGCACGCTGCCGTACGAGGAGCTCAACGGCATCCACATCTGGCGCTACCCGCCGCCGCCCGAGGCCTCCGGCTTCGTGAGCTACGCGTGGGAGTTCGCCTACTGCTGGCTGCAGACCGCGCGGCTGACGATCACCGTGCTGGCCCGGCGCGGCTTCGACGTGATCCACAGCGCCAATCCGCCCGACACGTTCTGGGCGATCGCCGCGTTCTACAAGCTGTTCGGGCGCAAGTTCGTGTTCGATCACCACGACCTGTGCCCCGAGCTGTACCTGTCCCGTTTCGGCGAGAAGGGCAAGGGCACGTTCCTGCACCGCGCGCTCCAGTGGCTCGAGCACATGCAGTTCCGCACGGCCGACATGGTGATCTCGACGAACGAGTCCTATCGCCAGGTGGCCATGTCGCGCGGCGGCAAGGCGCCGGACCGCGTGTTCGTCGTGCGCAGCGGTCCCAGCCAGAAGCGCTTCGGCACCGTGCGCGCGAGCGAGGAGTCGCTCAAGCGCGGGCGGAAGTTCCTGGTCGCCTACCTGGGGGTGATGGCGCCTCAGGACGGCGTGGACCACCTCGTGCGCGCGGCGAAGGTGATGGTGCAGGACCACGGCCGGAACGACGTGGCGTTCACGTTCATCGGCGCGGGAGACTCGTTCGCGGAGCTCAAGGGGCTCACGCGCAGCCTGGGGCTGGAGGACGCCTGCCAGTTCACCGGGCGCGTGCCCGACGCCGACGTGGAGCGCATCCTGGCGACCGCCGACGTGTGCGTGAGCCCGGATCCCAAGAACCCGCTCAACGACGTGAGCACGATGAACAAGGTGCTCGAGTACATGGCGTGCGCCAAGCCGGTCGTGTGCTACGACCTGCGCGAGCACCGCTATTCGGCGGGTGAAGGCGCGCTCTACGCCGAGGCCGACGTGGTCGAGGACCTCGCCGCCAAGATCGAGCTGCTGCTGGGCGACGCGCCGCTGCGCGAGCGCATGGGCGCCTACAACCGCGAGCGGTTCCTCACGCAGATGGCGTGGGAGCACAACGCGGGCGAACTGATCCGGGCCTACGAGAAGCTATGCGGAACACGCCGGGCGAACGGCTGAAGGTCGTGCTCGCCGAGAGCGGGCGGAGCGTGGGCGGAACCGAGCGCGTGGTGTGGGAACTCGCCACCCGGCTCTCCCCGCAGCGCTTCGACGTGCGCGTCTGGCTGAGCCCCGTGCCCGAACTGGACGAGTTCGCCGCCGCGCTGCAGGGCCGCGGACTCGCCGTGGACCGGGTGGCCGAAGTGGACTCGCGCTGGGACTGGCGCGGCATGCTGGACACCTGGCTGCGCCTGCGCCGTCTGCGGCCGGCGCTGCTGCACGTGCACCACGTGTGGCCGGCCGCCGACCGCTACCTGTGCATGCTCGCGCGCGCCGCCGGCGTGCCGCACGTGGTGGTGACCGAGCACATCGTGGGACAGTCGCACTCGCCGTCCCAGCGCGCGCTCAAGCGCGACGAGCTCGTGCGCGCGGACGCCGTGACCGCCGTGTGTGGCGCGGTGGCCGACACGCTCGTGCGCGACTACGGCGTGGGGCGTGACCGGGTGCGCGTGGTGCCGAACGGCGCCGAGGTTCCCGGCGAGGAGGCCGAGGCCGCCGTCGCGCGCGAGTGGCGCGAGCGGTTCCACGCTTCGCTCATCCGCCCGCTGTGGACGGTCGCCGGGAGGCTCGAGGAGCAGAAGGGGCACGCGGTGCTCCTCGATGCGCTCGCCGAGCTGTGGAAGCGCGGACTGGACTACACGCTCGCGGTGGCCGGCGACGGTTCGCTGCGCGCGCCGCTCGAGCAGCGCGCCCGCGAGCTGGGCATCGAGAAGAAGATCCGGTTCCTCGGCGCGCTCGACGACGTGGGCCCGCTGCTCGCGGCCTCCGACGCCGTGCTGCTGCCGAGCCTGTGGGAAGGGCTGCCGCTGATCCTCCTGGAGGCCATGGCGCGCTCGCGCCCCGTGATCGCTTCCGAGGTGGGCGGCGTGCCCGAGCTGGTCGAGCACGGCGTGAACGGCCACCTGGTGCCGCCGCGCGACGTGGCGGCGCTGGCCGACGCGCTCGAGCTGTTCCATCGCAAGACCGACCGCGCCGCGCGCATGGGGCGCGCCGGCGGCGAGCTGGTGCGCCGCGACTACACGTGGCAGGCCGTGAGCAACGGCTTCGAGGCGGTCTACGACGACGTGCTCGGGCTGGCCACGTTCACGCCGTCCGACGGCCGCGAAGGCGCGCGCCGCGGAGCGAGGCGATGACGATCGGCGTGGTGATTCCCTGCTACCGGCAGGAGCGCTTCCTGCCGCGCACGCTGGCGGCACTCGAAGGCGCGCTCGCCGGACGCGAATGGCGCGGCGTGCTGGTGCTGAGCGCCCCCGGCGAAGGCGGCGAGCTTCCGCCGCTGACCGCGCGCTGGCAGGTGCTGCGCCCCGCGGCGCGCCGGCCGCTCACTCCCGGCGCCGCGCGCAACGCCGGCTTCGCCGCGTGCGGCGGGGCGTGGGTGCTGTTCGTGGACGCCGACGTCGAGGTGGACGCCGCGTGGGTCGAGCGCGCGATATCCGAGACGGTTTCCGCCAACCGGGTCGCCGGACTGTGGGGGCGGCTCGAGGAGTGGTTCGTGGACGGCGCGATCGAGCGGCCGGGCTCGCGCGACATGTACCGCGTGGGCGATGCCGATCACGACTCGGACTACCTCGCCACGCTCGCCTTCTACCGCCGCGACGCGCTCGAACAGGCCGGGGCGTACGACCCGCGGCTGAACAGCGAAGAGGACTTCGAGCTGGGGCTGCGCCTGCGCGCCCACGGCTTCGTGCTGCGCTCGCTCCATCCGCGCGCCGCGCGCCACTGGAGCGCGCCCCGTCCCAGTTTTTCGGAGATCGGGCGGCGCTGGCGGACCGGGCTGTGCTTCGGGCAGGGCCAGGTGCTGCGCCTCAGCCTGGGCCGGCCCTCGCTGGGCGCGCACGTCGCCCGGCAGGCGCACTACTTCGGCATGCTCGCGCTGTACTTCGCCGCCGTGCCCGCCGCGGTGCTGGCGGGGCCGCGCGGGCTGGCGTGGTGGGCGCTCGCGCCCTTGGCGCTGTTCGCGCTGATGACGCTGCGCAAGCGCAGCGCGCGGCTCGCGCTGCACTCGCTGCTCACCTGGAGCGTGAACGCCGCCGGCATGGTGGTGGGCTTCGCGCTCGGCGGCGCGCCGGTCGAGAGCGGCGCGGCGTCGGGAGGGCGCGCATGACCATTCACGGCGTCGTGGACAACGACATCTTTCCCGCGCGCTTCGGCGGCGCGCAGCGCAGCTTCGGGCTGGCGCGCGGGCTCGCGCGTGCACACCGGGTGCGCGTGCTCTGCGTGGTGCCCAACCGCAACGAAGCCGCCGCCACCGAGAACGCCGCGGGCGTGCAGCTGCTGCGGAGCAAGGCCTGGCACACGGGAGTCGCCTGGCGCCTCGAGCGCCTCGGCGTGGCGCCTCTGTTCTCGGCCGAGGCCGGGCACCGCGCAAACGCCCGGCGCTACGCCGCCCGGCTGGGCGAGGGCGCCGACGTGCTGACAGCCGACCTCAACGTGAGCGCCGTGCTCGAGCGGGGCCGCGCCCCGCTGCGCGTGTACACGTCGCACAACGTGGAGTACGACCGCTTTCGCAGCGCCGCGCCGCCGGTGCTGGCGCGCGGCGCATGGGCGAACCGGCTGCGCCGGCTCGAGGAGCGCGCCGTGCAGCGCGCCCAGCTCACCGTCGTGTGCACCGACGACGACGCGCGCCGGATGCGCGAGCTGTACGGCGTCGAGGAGTCGCGCGTGCTGGTGATCGCGAACGGCTACGACGAAACCGAACTGCGCCCGCCGGGCCCGCAGGAGCGCGAACGCGCGCGCGCGGCGCTGGGCGTGGGCGCGGCCGACTACGTGGCGGTGTTCGTGGGCGCGGACTGGGGGCCCAACCGGCAGGCGCTCGCGCTGCTGACCGACCGCGTCATGCCGGCGCTCGCCGCCGACGGCGTGAAGCTGCTCGTGGTGGGCACCGTGGCGCGCGCGCTCGCGGGGCGCCGCGAGAGCTGGCTGATCGCGCACGGCGAGGCGCCCGAGCTGCTGCCGCTGCTGCATGCCGCCGACGCGGGCGTGAATCCCGTGCTCGCCGGCGGAGGAAGCAACGTGAAGGTGCCCACGTACCTCGCCGCCGGGCTGGCCGTGGTCACCACGCCGTTCGGCGTGCGCGGCTACGCGCCGCTCGTGCCGCACGTGACCGTGGCCGAGACCGCGGGCTTCGCCGATGCGCTTCGCGCGCGGCCGGCGGGCTGGGCGGCGCGCGGAGAG
>JADLGX010000607.1 GCA_020849095.1 Candidatus Eiseniibacteriota bacterium | reverse complement strand
TGCTCGGTTCCTACACGCCCGGGCCGGTCATCGCCTCGCAGCCCGTCCAGCAGCTGGCCGAGTTCGGGATCGTCTTCCTGCTCTTCACCATCGGCCTGAACTTCTCCCTGCCGCAGATCCACGCCCTGCGGGGCGTCGTGCTGGGGCTGGGCACGGCCCAGGTGGCGCTCACCACCGCGGTCGTGGGCGCGATCGCCTGGTTCCTCGGCCTGCCCGTCGCCGCTGCGTTCGTCGTCGGGGCCGTGTTCGCGCAGTCGTCCACCACGATCATCAGCCGCGCGCTCGCCGAGCAGGGTGAGGAGCACAGCCGCCACGGCCGCATGGGGATCGCCATGTCCGTCTTCCAGGACGTGACGGCGGTGCCGATCCTCATCGTGATCCCGGTGCTGGGGTCGGCCGCGGCCGGCGCGTGGTCGATGGCCGGCGCCCTGGGCGTGGCGCTCGCCAAGGCGGCGCTCGCCTTCGTCGTGGTGTTCGTCGTGGGGCGGCGCGTGCTGCTGCCGCTCTTCCGGCTGGTCGCCCTGCAGCGCTCGGCCGAGGTGTTCACGCTCACCGTGCTCTTCGTGTCGCTGCTGGCCGCGTGGGTCACGCAGGGGCTGGGGATGTCGACGGCGTTCGGCGCGTTCCTCGCGGGCATGGTGCTGGGCGAGACGGAGTTCCGCCACCAGGTGGAATCGACCATCCGCCCGTTCCGCGACGTGCTGCTGGGCCTCTTCTTCGTGGGCATCGGCATGCTCCTCGACCCGGCCGCGATCCCGCAGATCTGGCACGAGGCGCTGGCGGGGGCGGCGGTCCTCCTCGGCGTGAAGTCGATAATCGTCTCGGCCATCGCGCGCCTGTCCGGGATCGACTCGTTCACCGCGTGGCGCGTGGGCTGGATCCTGTCGGTGGGCGGGGAGTTCGGCTTCGCGCTGCTCGCGATCGCGCTCGGCATGGGCGCCATCGACGAGCGCACGGGCCAGGTCGCGCTCACGGCCGTGCTCTTCTCCATGATCGCCGCGCCCTTCGTGATCCGCTACCACGCGCCGCTCGCGCGCCTGTTCGCCCGCGGCGCGCCGGAGAAGCGCGGCGAGCCGGTGCCGCAGGTGAAGGCGGGCGCGCTCGGGGGGCTGCGCGGCCACGTGATCGTCTGCGGCTACGGGCGCATCGGCCAGGCGGTCGCGCACGTGCTGGAGGAGGAGGGGATCGCCTTCGTGGCCCTCGACCTCGACCCGGAGCGCGTGCGGGCCGCTCACACCGCCGGCGAGCGCGTGTTCTACGGCGACTCCTCGCAGCGCGACATCCTCGAGGCCGTCGGGATCGGCGAGGCCCGCCTGATGGTCGTGAGTCACGAGGACATTCCCGCGGCGCTCAAGGTATTGCAGCATGCGCGCACGCTTCGGCCGGACCTGCCGGTGATGGTGCGCACGCGCGACGAGCGGCACGTCGACGAGCTGCGCGCGGCAGGGGCGACGGAGGTCGTCCCGGAGACGCTCGAGGCGAGCCTCATGATCGCCGCCCACGCCCTCGTGCTGCTCGACGTGCCGCTGTCGCGCGTCGCCCGGCGCCTGCGCGGACGGCGCGACGGCCGCTACCAGTTGCTGCGCGAGTTCTTCCGCGGCGAGCCCGTCGCGGAGGCGCCGCAGGACGCGGAAGCCGACCGCCTGCGCCCCGTGGTGGTGCCCGCCGAGAGCCCGATGCGGGGCAAGGCGCTCGGGGAGCTGCCCCTGGAGGGGATCGCGGTCACGGCGCTCGTGCGCGGCGGCCAGCGGCACCTCGAGCCGCCGCGCGACATGGCGATCGAGGCGGGCGACGTGGTGGTGCTCTTCGGCTCGCCCGACGACCTCGGGAAGGCCGAGCGGGCGCTCTTCGGCTGAAGGCTTCGGCGGGCGCTAGATGCCGGGCGCGAGCCCCAGCCGCATCGCGATCGCGTCCTCGCGCTCCAGGTCCTCCAGGCCCGTCTCCATCGCGGCCAGCTCGCGGCCGGCCTCGGGGATGAGCACGTCGTCCAGCGCGCGGGCGCGGCGGATGGAGCGCCGGTACTCCTCGCTGAGCCGCTCGAGGTTGGCGGCTGCGGCGCCCGCTTGCGGGGCCAGCTCGAGCAGCGCCTCGAATGCCGCCGCGCACGCGTTGGCCTCGGGCGAGCCCCACGCCGGCGGCACCCTCGCAGGGCGCTCCCCGCCGAGGGTGGCGGCCGCGATCTTCACGCCCATCACGGGCCGCGTCTCCACGGCCAGCCGCCGCGAGTCGCCGGAAGGAACCGGATGCAGGCGCAGCTCGGCGAGGCCGTGGCGGGCGATGGCCGCGGCCAACGCGCGGGCGGCCGCGCGCGACGCCTCCTGCAGCTCGCGTTCCAGCGCGAGGTAGCGCGAGAGCTCCTTCACGATCTCCGCGGCGATGGCGAGGCACTTCTCGTCGAGGAAGGCGTGGCCCTCGACCATGGCCTGCCGCTCGTCGCGAAGCTCGAGGATGGCGCTGCGGCTGGGGGCGGCGTCGGCCACGGCGCGGCTCAGCCCTTGGCGAGGTGGCGCGCGATCTGCTCGTCGGACAGGCGCGTGAGCTCGGCGTGCGGCAGCGCCCGCAGGAGCTGCCAGCCGGCCTCCATGCTCTCCGCGAAGCTGCGCGCGCCCGGCTGGTTCACGAGATTTCTCTCGAAGCCCTCGCCGAAGGCGAGGTAGCGCCGGTCGGCTTCCGAGAGCCCGTCCTCGCCCACGACCGCGGCGAGCACGCGCGTCTGCACCGCGCGGGCGTACGCCGAGTAGAGCTGGGAGGCGAGGGCGGGGTGGTCCCTGTGCGTGTACTTCTCGCCGGTGCCGTCCTTCATCAGCCGCGACAGGCTCGGCAGCACGTTCACCGGGGGATTGATCGCGCGCCGGTCGAGGTCGCGCGAGAGCACGATCTGCCCCTCGGTGATGTAGCCCGTGAGGTCGGGGATCGGGTGCGTGATGTCGTCGGAGGGCATGGTGAGGATGGA
>JADLGX010000606.1 GCA_020849095.1 Candidatus Eiseniibacteriota bacterium | reverse complement strand
GCGTCCGCGTCGTGGAGCCATGCCTGAGAGCCGCGATGACCGCCGTCCTTCGCCGACTGGACAACACAGGCGAAGGCCACGGACGGGTAGGACCGGCGCAGCACGAGCGCCTCCTCAGGCGTTAGCCCCAAGGCCGTCGCGCTGTCGATCGCGACGACGTCGGGCTCGACCTCATCGACCATCGCGGACAGTTCCGGGAACGACGCCGCGTCGGAGAAGCGCGTCCGCATGACCTCGAGCCGCGCGACCCGCTCGGCGAGGCCGGCGCCCTCGATCCCCTCCTCGGCCGCGACCAGGACGGGCCGCTCCCAAGCTCCCGACTCAAGCGCGTTCAGGAGCCACGTCGACTTGCCGGTGCCGGGTAGTCCGGTCACGACCAGCAACCACCCGTTGGGGATGGACTTGCCGAACACCGGCTCAAGGACAGGACCGGCCGGACGCCGGACCGACCGGCGCGCCCGAACCTCCAGGGCGCTGACGAGCCGGGGCTGACGCGGCGCGTGAGTCAGGGGCTGTCCAGCCCATGCGTCCGGCAGTCGCCAGAGCGGACCTGTGCACCGGCCACAGGAGGCCGGCGGCTCGCCGACGTACTCGACGGCGCACCTCGCGCAGCGGTAGACAGGGCCGGACACACGCATGATCGGGGGGCTACGTGAGTGGTTGGTTGGTCCTATTAGGGGATCATGCGTGTGCTTCGGCTCGAGCTCCAGAAGAGAGGGGTAAACTTTACCGTTTTCCCAAGCGCGCCTTTGCAGGAGCCCTACGCTCGGGTCATGGACCTGACGCCCATGCGGCGCCGCCACCGGCGGCGGAACCCCGACGACCCCCGCGACCGGATCGAGCGGCTCGCCCTCTCGTTCCCCACCCTCAGGTGGGCCAGGGGCGTCGCCCCCTTCGACCCCAACGAACTCGACGCCTGGGCCTGCGGCCCGGCCTCGAGCGGCGGCTTCCACGCCGCGGCGTTCATCCTCGGCGTCTGGAACCACTACGCCGACTGGGGCTGCGGCAAGTTCGACCTGTTCAGGGCGTTCGACACGTGGGACCGGGAGCACCGGGAGGCGTTCGTCGCGTGGGCTCAGGACCCGTGGACGGCATGAGGCCCGCCAGCCATCGCCCTGCCCAGCAATCGAGCCACGGGGACTACGTGCTCACGTTCCAGGTGACCGTGACGCGAGGTCGCAAGGTCGACCTCGCCATCTTGCAGAAGATCAACGACCTCCTGCCTCAACTCGTGCGGGTACCATTTCCGGAACTGTCCGAGATGACCCCTGATCTCCTGCACAGCTTCGAGAAACTCTTCCGAGACGACCCAAGCAGCGTGGTTCTCTCCGAATCGGTGCGGAACTACTACGAAACCCGCCTAGCGGCTGGCGTGCCCATCACGCAACAAGAACCTCGCGGCGCTGAAGCCCCAGAAGCGTGATGTAGGCATTGAACTGTTGATTGAGCTCGAAGTGCTGATGGAAGAGATCGACTTCGCCACGGCCGGCATTGAACCGCGGCTGGAGTGGCTGAGCCAGCGCCGCCTGGCGGCACGGATCCACGAGGATGAACTCGCCTGCCTCCAGCATGCCGATTACGATGGCCGTCACGACATGCGGAAGATAGTAGGCAGCCGGTACGCCGGCCTGTTGCGCCCTATGAATCAGGTTGGCGCGGTCGAAGGAGGGTGCAGGAGTCTGAGGAGAGTGGAACAACTGCTCGAGGACGAGCAACTCGATCACTTCGGCCGGCCCGGCGGTAGGCATGTTCACCTCGGCTGGATACGCTAGCGGCCGGTCACGCTATACCGTGCCGCGCCGCTTCACCAGGCCACCACCGCCCACGCTCGACCAGCGTCCGATCTATCCTGGCGTTAGCAGGCGGATCCGGAGCCATCGGTTCCAAGACCTACGGGTGAATGCCGCCATCTGTCGCTCATCGTCGAGCGCGGAATCGGGACCCAATGCTCACAGGTCCGCGTAGATCCTCGCTGGCCTCGGCGTGCTCGTCATGATCCGGTTCGTGGCGTTCGCCTCGCACCGCTCCCCACCTTCGCGACCTGCGTCACGCCGATCGTAGTCCCGGAGCGCCCGGCAGAGCCGCTCGCCGTGCAGCCGTTCGACGCCGCCGGGTAGGTAGTGCGTGTGCCCGCACTCCAAGCATGGGCCGAGCCCCGTGGCGGTGACGGCCTCCTTCTCGGCCTCCTCCGCCTCGATGGCCACCCGGTTCGCGCCGCGCCAAGCGCCGAGGAAGTCCATCGCCCTGACGCCCTTCAAGCTCGCGTGCAACTCGAGCAAGACGCGCGGGTCGGCGATCTCGCGCACGAGCCCGATGAACTTGTCGGGGTCGGTCATGTAGTTGACCGCCGCGGCGGCGTCATCGCGCAGGGTCCCGACCGTGCCGGTGTCGGCGACGTCGGCGAATCCCTTGGAAACCTCGGCGATCGCGCAGTCCCGGCCCTGCTTGCGGTCGCGGACCGAGGAAACGTGGAACACGTAGCCGCGCCCGCGCGACGCGATCCACCAAAGGTCGGAGAGCTCGCCCTGACGGAACGCGCCATCGCACTCGACGAGCATGTGCGCATGGGGGTGATGATCCCTGCGCTCGCGGTTCCAGGATGGCTCCAGGAACCTGGCCATCCCGGTGAGCGATCCCGGCCGCAGGACCTCGCACAGCAGCCAGAGGCGTCGCACGGCGCGGTGCATCCCGCGCCACGTGCCCTTGCTGATCGAGGTCACGTTGCTCATCGTGGCGACCCAGTGCTCAAGGCGGGGGCGCCGCTCGGCCTTCGCGGGCGTCGTGTTCTCGCGCACCTCGAGCACGCGGTAGAGCCGCGCGCGCGCGCGACGCTGGCGCGC
>JADLGX010000605.1 GCA_020849095.1 Candidatus Eiseniibacteriota bacterium | reverse complement strand
CGCGCCGCGGGCACGCAGGCGTTTCCCAACGTGGTCTCCGACGGCGCGGGCGGCGCCATCGTGGTGTGGCAGGACGACCGCAGCGGCACGCTGGCCGACGCCGACGTGTACGCGCAGAAGCTCGACGCTACCGGCTCGCCGCAGTGGACGACCGACGGCGTGGAGGTGTGCACCGCGGCCGGCGACCAGAACTACCCGCTGGTGGTCACCGACGGCGCGGGCGGCGCCATCGTCACGTGGCAGGACCTGCGCGGCGCCGACGCCGACGTGTACGTGCAGAGGATCGGCGCCTCCGGCGTCGCGCAGTGGGCCGCACAGGGCGAGGCGCTGTGCCTGGCGCCGCTCGACCAGTACAACCCGGCGCTGGCCGCCGACGGCGCGGGCGGAGCGATCGTCGCTTGGCAGGACCTGCGGGGCGGCGCCTCCACCGACATCTACGCGCAGCGCGTCAGCGCGGGCGGCACGGCGCTGTGGGCGGGCGGCGGCGTGGCGCTGTGCGCGGCCACGGGCGCGCAGGTGTGTCCCGCCGTCACCTCCGACGGCCTGGGCGGCGCGGTGGTGGCGTGGGAGGACGCGCGCGCCGGCATCAACGACGACATCTACGCGCAGCGCATCAACGGCGCCGGCGCGGTGCGCTGGGCGGCCGACGGGGTCGCGGTGTGCGCGGCGGGCAACTACCAGGTCGTGCCGGGCATCGTGCCCGACGGCGCCTCGGGCGCCATCGTCGCGTGGACGGACTCGCGCGCGGCGACGCACCAGGATGTCTACGCCCAGCGCATGGACTCTTCGGGCGTCGCGCAGTGGGCGGCCAACGGCGTCGCGGCGTGCGCGGCCGCCGGCAACCAGGGCTCGCCGGTGCTCGACGCCGATGGCGCGGGCGGCGTCGCGCTGGCCTGGTACGACTATCGCGCGGGCGCCACGCCCGACCTGTACGCGCAGCGCCTGAGCGGCGCGGGCGCCGCGCAGTGGGCGGCCAACGGCGTCGCGGTGTGCACGGCGGCGGGGCTGCAGTCCTCGCCGGCCATCAGCGCCGACGGCACGGGTGGCGCGGTGGCGTCGTGGCTCGACTACCGCAGCCGCATCGAGCAGGACGTGTACGCGCAGCGCATCACGGGAGCGGGCGCCGCGGCATGGACGGCCGACGGCGTGGCGGTGCGTGCCCAGGGCGTGCAGCACGCGCCCGCCACCGTGGCGGGCAGCGGCGGCGCCACGATCGTGGCGTGGCAGGAAAAGCGTGGCGGGCAGTACGACATTCTCGCGCGCGCGTTTTCTTCGTCCGGCGCGCCGTTGTGGCCGGCCACGGTGCTGTGCGCCGCCGGCGACGCGCAGTCGCTGCCCGTGATCGCCTCCGACGGCGCGGGCGGCGCCATCGTGGCGTGGCAGGACCAGCGCAGCGGCACCGACTTCACCGACGTGTACGCGCAGCGAGTCAACGCCGCGGGCGCGGTGCGCTGGGCCGCGAACGGTGTGGTGGTGAGCCGCGCCATCCGCAGCCAGACCGCGCCGGCCATCGTGGCCGACGGCTCCGGAGGCGCCATCGTCGCCTGGCCCGACGACCGCAGCGGGGTCAACGACGACCTCTACATGCAGCGCGTGGACTCCGCGGGCGTCGCGCTGTGGACCGCCGAGGGCGAGGCGCTGTGCACCGAAGAGGGCAACCAGTCCGGCCCGGTCCTCACCACCGACGGCGCGGGCGGAGCGATCGTGGTGTGGCAGGACCTGCGCGGAGGGTTCACCTCGCGCGTGTACGCGCAGCGCGTGAACGGCGCCGGGCTGCCGCAGTGGGCAGCGGGCGGCATCGAACTCACCACGTCGAGCGGCTCGCAGCAGTCTCCGGCGCTCGCCGCCGACGGGCTCGGCGGCGCCGTCGCGGCGTGGGCGGACCGCCGCAGCGGCACCAGCGACGACGTGTACGCGCAGCGCGTGGACGCGGCCGGCGCGCGGTTGTGGAACGCCGGTGGCGCGGCGGTGGGCACGGGAACCGGCGACCAGTCGGCGCCCGCGCTCTTCTCGGACGGCGCGGGCGCCGCGCTCTTCGCGTGGCGCGACGGACGCGGCGCGGACGACGACGTGTACGCGCAGAGCGTGGACTCGAACGGCGTCGCGCAGTGGACCGCGGGCGGCGTGGCGGTGTGCGCGGCGACGGATGACCAGTTGGCGCCCGTGGTGCTGACCGACGGCGGCGGCGGGCTGGTCGCGGTGTGGAGCGACCGGCGCAACGGCACGGATCTCGACCTCTACGCCCAGCGGCTGGACGAAAACGGCGCGGCGCAGTGGGCCGCGGACGGCGTCGCGCTGGCGGACACGGCGTGGAACCAGTCGGACGCATCGGCGATTTCCGATGGCGCCGGCGGCATGGTGGCGGTGTGGGCGGACCGGCGCGACGGGCGCCAGTACTGGCTGTACACGCAGCGCCTGAGCGCCGCGGGGACGCCGCAGTGGAACCCGGACGGCGTCACGCCCACATGGCTCGCGCTGTCGAGCTTCGAGGCGGCGCCGGAGTACGCGCGCCTGGAATGGTTCGCCGCGGCCGCCGCGTACGCCGAAGGCGTGGTGGAGCGGCGCGAGCCGGACGGCGAGTGGAGCGAACTGGGCGTGGCACCGGCCACGAGCGACGGCCGGTTCACGTTCGTGGACCGCACCGTGGCCGCCGGCGCGCGCTACGCGTACCGGCTCGGCGTGGCGCAGGAGGGTGTCATGCGCTGGAGCGCCGAGTCGTGGCTCGACGTGCCGGTGCGGACGCGGCTGGCGCTGGCCGGCACGTGGCCGAACCCGGTCACGAACGAACTGCGCGTGTCGTTCTCGCTGGCGGGGCTCGGCGCGGCGAGGCTGGAACTGCTCGACGTGGCGGGCCGCTTCGTGAAGGCGTGGCCGCTGGCTGGCGCGCGGGCCGGCGCGCACGTGCGAACACTGGAGCGAGACGGAGCGCTGGCGCCGGGCGTGTACCTGCTGCGGCTGACCGAAGGGCGTGCGAGCGTGGCGAGGCGCGTGACGCTGGTGCGCTGAGGCGCGCGCCAAGTTTCCGGCAGTTGCTCGGCCGCACGGGCGGAGACGCAAGTCCCCTCTCATGCGGCCGTGCGCCACGGCCGATGCTGCGGCTGAAAGCCCCTCGCACATTCGACTCCTCTCACTGGTTCTCGCCCGGTGGCGGCCTCCATCCTCCATCGCCAGGGTGCAGGAGGTCCGTCATGCGTGGCTGGATGCTGTTCCGCGTTCCCGTCGTCCTGATGCTGGCGTTGCTCGCGCTGCTGCCGTCGAGCGCCACGTCCTCGCCCCTCTCGCGGCCGTGGATTCCGCGCACCGCCGATCGGACCGCGGCCGATGCCGCCGCGCTGGCCGCGAATCCCGCCGGCGCGCTGCGCTCGCCGATCGCCGCCGACGCCGACGGCTCCACCTACCTGCTTTGGCAGGACACGCGCAGCCCCTCGGCCATGGGTCTCTTCGCACAGAAGTTCGATGCCGCGGGCGTGCCGCAGTGGAGCGAAGGCGGTGTCGCCATCTCGCTCGTGTACGGCTACGAGCAGCAGTGGACGGCGCTGCCCGACGGCGCGGGCGGCGTGTTCATCGCGTGGGAGGACGACCGCACCTACGACATGAGCGACAACAACCTCTACCTGCAGCGCGTGAACGCCGCGGGCGCGGTGCAGTTCGCCGCCAACGGCGTGGCCGTGTGCGAGGCGGCCGAGGGCCAGAACTCGCCGGTGATGGTGGCCGACGGTGCGGGCGGAGTGATCGTGGCGTGGGACGACCGGCGCTCGGGCTCGTTCCCGGATATCTACGCCCAGCGCTTCGATGGCGCGGGCGTCGCGCAGTGGACGGCGGGCGGGGTCGTGGTGTGCAACGCGGCCGACGAGCAGCGCTCGGCGCAGATGGTCACCGACGGCGCGGGAGGCGCCATCCTCACCTGGATCGACGGGCGCCTGGGCGAGCTGGACGCCAATGTGTACGCGCAGCGGATCGACGCCGCCGGCGCCGTGGTGTGGACGGCCAACGGCGTGCTGCTGACCTCTCGCGCGGGTGACCAGGGCGCGCCGGTGCTGGCGAGCGACGGCGCGGGCGGCGCCATCGTGGCGTGGCTCGACGTGACGCTCGAGTACGAGATGGATCTTTACGTCCAGCGCGTGGGCCCGGCGGGCAACCTGCGCTGGGGCGCGGACGGCGTGGCGCTGTGCAGCGCGGCCGGTCCGCAGTCGTGGCCGCGCGCCATCGACGACGGCGCGGGCGGCGCGATCGTGGCGTGGCAGGACGGGCGCGGCGGCGGCGCGGACGACGTCTACGCCCAGCGCGTGGACTCCACCGGCGCCATGCTGTGGACGGCCGACGGCGTCGCGCTGTGCGTGGACGCCGTGGCGCAGACCTGGACCACGCTGGTCACGGACGGCTCGCACGGCGCGATCGTCGCCTGGCGCGACGCGCTGCCCGCCTCGCGCGCCGAGATCCACGCGCAGCGCGTGGACTCCGCGGGCACGGTGCGCTGGGCGGTCAACGGCGCCGACGTGTGCGTGGTCGAAAGCTCCAAGGCGACGCTCGCCCTGGCCGCCAGCGGCGACGGCGGCGCTTCGCTGTCGTGGGTGGACACGCGCAACCGCCTCGACATCGACCTCTACACGCAGCGGCTCGATGCGGCCGGCGTGGCGCAGTGGACGGAGGGCGGCGCGCTGGTGCTGGCGGTGACCCGCCAGATCTCTCCGGTCGTCGTCGAGACCGGCGCGGGCTCGACGATCACCGTGTGGCTCGAGAAGCGTCAGGGGATGTACGACCTGCGCGCGCGCAAGCTGGACTCGAACGGCAATGCGCTGTGGTCGGGCGTCGGCGTGTGCGAAGCGGCCGACCTGCAGCAGTTCGCGGTCGCCACCGGCGACGGCACGGGCGGAGCGATCGTGGCGTGGATGGACTTCCGCACGGGCAGCAACGAGCCCGACATCTACGCGCAGCGCATCACGTCGGACGGCGACGCGGCCTGGACCGCGGACGGCGTGCCGGTGTGCGCGCTCGCGGGCAGCCAGTACTTCCCGGCCATCGTCTCCGACGACGCCGGCGGCGCGATCATCGTGTGGCAGGACGAGCGCTCGGGCACGAGCGACGTCTACGCGCAGCGGCTCGACGCCGCGGGCGTGGCGCAGTGGACCGCCAACGGCATCGCGGTGTGCGACGCCGCCGAGAGCCAGCAGTACCCGGTCCTGGTCGCCGACGGCGCGGGCGGCGCGATCGTGGCGTGGCAGGACTCGCCGGGCGAGGGCGGAGGCACGATCAGCGCGCAGCGGATCGACGGCGCGGGCGCGCGCCAGTGGGCCACGAACGGCGTGCTGCTCGTGACGGGATTCGCCGCGGCCTCGCGCCCGATCATCACCACCGACGGCGCGGGCGGCGCGATCGCTTCGTGGGAGGACAGCCGCGGGGGCCCGCCGGCGATCTACGTGCAGCGCGTCCGTTCGGGCGGCGGGGTCGCGTGGGCGGCCGCGGGCGTGCGACTGGCGAACGGTTCGGGAGCGCAGATCTACCAGGTGCTGGTGCCGACGCCTGCGGGCGGCGCGATCGCCGTGTGGGACGACGACCGTGACGTGTTCGACTACGACCTGTTCGCGCAGCGGGTGGACTCGCTGGGCGTCGTGCAGTGGAACGCGGCGGGCGTGGTCGTGTGCAACATGGCCGATCACCAGTTCCTGCCCGTGGCCATTCCCGACGGGTTGGGCGGCGTGATCGCCTCGTGGTCGGATGCCCGTTCGGGCTCGCACATGGACGTGTACGTGCAGCGGCTCAACTCGCTCGGCCAGCACCGCTGGGGTTCCGAGGACATGCCGGTCTCGATCGGCGCGGGCAACCAGCAGAATCCCGCGATCGCCTCGGACGGCGCCGGCGGCGTGGTGCTGGCGTGGGAGGACGAGCGCGACTACGCCCTGCCCATGCTGTACGCGCAGCGCCACGACCTGAACGGCGTCCCGCAGTGGACCGGCGGTGGCGTCGTGCCCGCGTGGATCTCGCTGTCGCGTTCGGAAGCCACGCCGGAATCCGCGCGCCTCGAATGGTACGCCGCCGACGCGGCGCAACTGGTGGCGACGGTCTACCGGCGCGAGGAGGGCGGCGACTGGCAGGCGCTGGGCACGCTGAACGGTGACGGCTCGGGACTGTTCGTGTACGACGACCGCGCGATCACGCCGGGGCGCTCGTACGGTTACCGGTTGGGCGTGGTGCAGAACGGGCTCGAGCGCTTCACGGGCGAGTCGTGGGTGGAGGTGCCGCTGCGCGCGCAGTTCGCCTTCGCGGGTTCGTGGCCGAATCCTTCGGTGGGCGAGCTGCGCGTGGCGTTCTCGCTGAGCGGGGGCGCGCCGGCGCGGCTCGAGCTGCTCGACATTGCCGGGCGGCACGTGCGCGCCTGGGATTTCTCGGGCGCGGGCGCGGGTTCGCACGTGCGCACGCTGGCCGATGCGCGCGGCGTGGCGCCGGGCGTCTACGTGCTGCGGCTGACCGAGGGCGCGGTGCAGTCGAACCGGCGCGTGACGATCATGCGGT
>JADLGX010000604.1 GCA_020849095.1 Candidatus Eiseniibacteriota bacterium | reverse complement strand
TGAACGTGGTGGCCACGGGCCAGCGCGGCAGCGCTGACCTGAGCGCGTACTTCATGAGGCGCGTGGCGTCGCTGCTGCGCGAGCGCAGCGCCATGGGCATGATTGCCACCAACACCATTGCGCAGGGCGACACGCGCGAAGTGGGGCTGGAGACGCTGCTGGCCGGCGGCTACGGCTGCCCGCGCGCGGTCGCGAGCCAGAAGTGGCCGGGCGATGCGAATCTGGAAGTGGCGATCGTGTGGATCTGGCGCGGCGCGTGGGCGGGCGAGCACTACTTGGAAGGCAGCGCGGTGAACGGGATCACGCCCTACCTGACTGTGCCGGGCGCGACGGCGGGCAAGCCGTATCGGTTGGCGGCGAACGCGGGCAAGTCGTTCCAGGGCTCGATCGTGCTGGGGATGGGCTTTGTGCTGGAGCCCGAGGAGGCCGCGGCGTTGATCGCGCGTGACGCGCGCAATCGCGACGTGTTGTTCCCTTACCTGAACGGCGAAGACCTGAACTCGCGCTGGGACCAGTCGCCGAGCCGCTGGGTGATAAACTTTCACGACTGGCCGCTGGACCGCGAGAGCGCGCCGGAGGGATACGCGGGACCGGTGGCGGCGGACTTTCCGGAGTGCTTGCGGATTGTCGAGGAGAAGGTCCGGCCGGAGAGGCAGCGCAGGGACTCGTCTGGCGAGTTTGTCCTTCGACGACCTTTGCCTGATCGGTACTGGCACTTTGGAGAGAAGCGCCCGGCGCTCTACGCAGCTATCTCCGGAATGAGGCGGGTGCTCGCAGTTACGCGACATCAAGAACTGTGGCAGGTATCGCTATACCCGACGCAGGTTGTGTTCTCTGACGCCCTAGTCGTGATTGCCGTGGAGTTGGACGGCTTTGGCCTCTTGCAGAGCAGTGTCGGTGAAGAGTGGGTGCGGGCTCTGGCCTCAACATTGGAAACGCGGTTGAGGTTCACGCCGTCGGACTGCTTCGAGACATTTCCGTTCCCTGCTGAGCTTGCGTCTCTCGAGTCGATCGCCGACCGCTACGACGCCCATCGTTGCGCCATCATGGCCGGGCGCCGCGAGGGCCTGACCGCGACCTGCAACCGCATGCACTCGTCCGACGACTCCACCGCCGACATCGCTCAGCTTCGCGCGCTCCACGTCGAGCTCGACCGTGCTGTCGCCGACGCCTACGGCTGGACCGATCTCGATCTCGGCCACGACTTCCATCGCACCAAGCAGGGCATTCGCTTCACCATGAGCGAGAGAGCACGCCTCGAAGTCCTCGCCCGCCTCCTCCAGCTCAACCGCGATCGCCACGCCGAAGAAGTCGCTCAGGGCCTCCACGACAAGACCACCAAGCCCGCCGCCAAGAAGCCCCGCGCCAAGTCCAAGCCCGCCCTCGCCCCACCGCCCGCCGCTCCCGACCTCTTCACCTGAGCGCGGTCAGCTTTCGCGCAACCCGCTCGCGAGCAAGCCAGCCGAGGTATTCATGACCGACGAGGACTTTGAGCGGCTTCTGGGGCGAATTCGAGAAGTTGGCGATGACTTGGCAGATCACCTGCGGGCTGCCAAGGACGCCATCGCTCGCCCGGGTGGAATCAACCTCAAGCTGGCAGCACACGCGATTCGAGAGTTCGACTGTATGCTGCCCCGCGCACTTGGCGTTGACGTGCGACGGGACGCCGCTGCGCAGTCGGGGCCCGCCCGCGCGGTCTTGGGGTTGGGGCCGGACGATGTCGGCATGGACTCGACGGAGCCCGCGAGCGGAGATGGCGCGCCGCATCAACAGGAAGCGAGCTCTGTTCGCAATGCGGATGATTCTTTCGAGCAACACGAGCTGATCGACCGCAGCAGCGAGCGGTTCGTTCACGCCCTCGCTGGCGTCCTCGCACACCTTGATCCGGGTGGTGACCTTGCGCGTCACGCGGCAGTCATGCCAGCACTTCGCCATTGGCATGCGCTTCACCAAGAGTTCGTTCGGGCGTGCCACCATCCCAATCTACTCGCGCTCGAAGATGGGCGCGCTGGCTTTGTCGGGCGCTGGCTCCAGCTGCTGGATACGCTGATGGCGATCTTCGGGCACGTCATCGACACGCTGCCCGCGCTTCGAGCGCTTGGCGCGCAAGACCCGGCCGACGAAGGTGTTCGCGAGGATGTGCTTGCTCGGCTCAAGAAGGCGGAAGCCTACCGCCGGTTCTTTGTCGAGTTTGCGAGTGCACAGTGGCTCGACACCTTGAACGCTGCGGGCTTCTTCTCGACGCCCTTTGCTCCGGTCGAAGATGGGGACCTGGTCTCGTTCCCGCCGTGGCCCCCCTCGCAGTACCTAGCAAGAATCGCTGCCGAGAGGCCCAGTGGTGTCATCACGATTCTCGGGCGAGTATCGCTGGGGCTGACAAATGCCTCAGTCCAGGCTGACTTGGTCGAGGCTGGCCTTGCGATGCCAGCTGCGGAGGCAGCTAGGCTCGTGAGCAAGTTCGGCCGTTGGCTCGATCGGAGAGTTTCGCTCCGAGTGCCATTTCTGCTGGGCGACCTTTGTGTTCATCTCGCGACCGGTGGGGAGAAGACAGCAGCCCTTCGACTGCTGAGGTCGATGCTTCGGTGTGGCGAGCCGAGCTCAGGGGCAGTTCACAATCGAAAGGCCATCCCTCGATTCGACCGTTACACGTACGAGATGGTCCTCAAGAAGTGTGAGGCCGCGTTGCTACCCGTTTGCGGGGGCGAGCTCTTCTGCCTTCTGGTCCGGCAGCTGCGGACGGTCGTACACGCCGAGCACGGCGCCGAGTATGACGACTACTCGTGGATGTGGGCCGAAGATCTCGGTGCGGAAGAGGACTTCTCCGACGGGATCGCCGAAGCCCTCACCGCTGCCGTTGTTAGAGTGGCGCGCTCGCACCTTGCGATTCAGCCTGATCAGCTGGGGAAACTACTCGAGCAACTGGCCGCTCCTCCTCAGGCCATCTTTCGTCGCCTTCAGCTCTTCTTGCTTGCTGAGTTCGATCCCACTGCGCCCCTCGCGGAGTCGCGCCTCATCGATCATGCCGTGTTCGATGATCCGCTTGTTCGAACCGAGTTCAGGCTGCTCCAAGCTGCTGCTTGGGAGGATCTCGACCCGGCTGCCCAGGGGACCATTCTCGCTTGGATCCTGGCCGGACCGGCTCGGTGGGATGACGAACTCGAAGGGCAGGAGCCTGCGGACCGTGCGGAGCGCCTAAAGGCGCGGAAAGAAGCATGGCAGTTCGGCTGGCTCAAGCCGATCGCGGGCTCGCTGTCTGGGGAGGCCTATGATCTCTACGAGTCTCTCCGTCGCTCCCACGCGGCCGACTCAGCGCCAGCCCGGTTCGGGCGGTTCGGTTGGGTCGGCCCCGCGAGCCCATTGTCCAGCGATGAATTGCGCGCCAAGTCGCCGGGCGAAGTGCTCGACTACCTCAGATCATGGCTCCCGTCGGCAGACATGATGGACCCTTCGCCGGACGGTCTGTCGCGCGAACTTGTCGAAGTGATCAAGGCTCGACGGCAAGAGTGGTCGGCGCTCGCCTTGGAGTTCCGGCAAGGGCTCGACTCCGTGTACCTGCGTGCGTTGTTCGAGGGGCTCGCCGACGAACACGGTGGCGAAGCATCGCTGGATTGGCGGGCGATCTTGGACCTGTGCGAGGAGATCCTGCGCCCCGCCAGTCCATCGGGTTCGAGCGTCGACGGTGTCTCGGAAGGCAAGCGGAGCGAGATCTGCCGCGCGATCGCAAAGTTGCTGCAGCGGGCGTTTCGTGGCCAGCTCGGCTTGCAAGTCGAACACCGCGAGCGAGTCTGGGGCGTCCTAGAGCGGCTTGCACACGACGCCGATCCTGAGCCAGGTGAGTACGAGCGCGTGGGTGGCCGCATGGCCGATCCAGAGGTCCTCACGCTG
>JADLGX010000603.1 GCA_020849095.1 Candidatus Eiseniibacteriota bacterium | reverse complement strand
TGCCAACGGCGGCACGTTCGCCTCCGCATCCTGCTCCGGCTCACTGAGGCCGAGTGTCGTCTCCGCCATCCTGGCTGCGACGCCACTCGGACTCACCGCTGTTGGCAACCCCGGACACCCCACGCCGACTCGATCCGGCCACCTCGGTCGAGCGAAGCCGGGACCCGTGGGGGGCCCGACAGCGGTGAGTCCGTGGCTCGACGTAGCCATGACGGCGGAGGCGAGACACGGCCTCAGTGAGGCGGAGCAGGATGCGGAGCCGAACGTGCCGCAGTCGGGCCCCCCACGGGTCCCGGGTTCGCGACGCGCCGACGACGCAGCACGACTCCGCACCACACAACGAATGAGCAATGTCTCGGAGGCGGGAAGTCGGCGAAAACACGACAGGCCCGCGGCTCGAAGGACGAGCAGCGGGCCTGTGCGCGGGAAATCGGCAGCCGTCAGTGACCGCCCTGCAGCATCTTCTGCTTGGCGGGATTCGGAGGCAGCGGCTTCAGCGCACCCTGCGGCTTGTGCAGGATGTGCGGCAGGTACGTCGCGAAGTTGAAGTTCGGGCTGTTCGCGGCCGTGTGACATCCGCGGCAAGTCGCCTCCGTGATGCGGCGAGCCTGTGTCGGCAGGGCCTCGTGCTGCGTGCCCATGCCGTGACAGTTCTCGCACTGGACGTTCGCCAACTTTGCGGCGTCGTCGCCCGTCTGGAAACCACCCGGCTTCTTGTATCCCACGACGTGGCAGGGGATGCAGTCCTGGTTGGCGTCCTTCTTGGCGTCGACGAGAGTCTTCCAGGCTTGGGCGTGCAGCGTGGTCGCCCACTGTTCCTGCTCCGCCTTGTGGCAACGCGCGCAGATCTCGCCACCCAGATAGTGGTCGACGGCCTGCTCGGAGTTGCCCGTACCGCCATTGGCCCGGTTCAGCTCGGCCGCGGCGGCCCGTTCCTTTTCCTTCTTGCGCTGCTTGTCGTTGAAGCTGTCCTCGAAGCTCTTGACCAGCGTCAGCATGCTGGGGTTCTCGCCGACTTCGGGACCCAGGATGAAGGTCTCGTTGTCGCCGGTCGCCACCTTCTTCTTGGCGTCCAGCGTCAGCAGCGTGCGCCCGATGTACTGGCCCTGTTCGCCGCCATAGCAGGCCACCGTCGTCTTGATCATGCGGCCCTTCTGGAGCAGCGGCGTGTTGCGTCCCACGATCACGGCGTCAATGCCGTCGACCGCGGTCACGATGTCTTCACTCTCCACCTTGCCGAGCTGCGACAGCAGGACGACCACGGTCGCGCCCTTCTTGCGAAGTTCGGCCACCGTACGCGTCGCCGCCGCCGTCGGGTCCTCGACCGTGACGGAGTCACGCGAGACGCCCAGGTCGGCCTTTTCACTCGTCACACAGAAGATGCCGACCGTCGCCGTGCCCTTCTTGACCAGCAGGTAGGGCGCCACCAGCGTCTTCTTGGTCTGCTTGTCCCACAGGTTCGCGCACGTCAGCGGCAACTTGGACCGCTTCTGCTGCGCCAGCAGGAACGCCCTGCCGTACCGCAGTTCCTTCTCGCTCACACCGACAGCGTCGGTGTGCAGGATCATCATGGCGTCCATCAGGAACCACGCCGCGTCCTGCTGGTCGTCGAGTTCCGGGAAGAAACCGCCGCCATCCACGAGCACGACCTGTCCGTACTGCGCCTTCACACTGTCCGCAAAGCTCGCCCGCCGGGCGAGACCCCCTTTGGGGGTGTGTCAACCACAGGGGCTGGTCTTGCCCTTCACGTCCACCGTGGAGAGGATGACCAGCTTGTCGGGGGCGACCACGTCCGCCGACCGGGCGGTGGCGCCGGCCAGGACGGCCACGGCGACCAGAGCGAGCAGGGCGGCGGTGATGCGCGTGATGAGGGACTTCATGGGCAGCAGTCTCTCCGGAGAAAGGTGACCGCCCGGCTCTCCCGGGCGGACGGCACTGGATCGGCGGGGAGTCTAGGGACCGGCGCGGGGGACGGTCAAGACAAGTCCCTGTGCGGCTGGCCCTTCCCCAACAGTACGCCCGCAACGCGCCACCATTCCGGGGGTGGTGCTCCGAAGATTGGTGAGGGCGCCGGGCGGCCCGGCACTGGCGTCATCGGCCGGCGAGGCGCCGCTCCACAGGCGTCCACACGGGCCGGGGAGCGGGCCGATTGGCCGGGACCCGCGCGGCAGGCTACCCTCGCGGCCCAATGAAACCCTACGAGACCCTGAGCGAGACCGAATGGATGCAGGTCGAACGGATCCACGACCTGCTGGACGAAGGCGAGATCGAGGAAGCCCGCGCGGCGCTGGGCGGCATGCTCCGCAAGCGCCCGGGCCAGCCCGACCTGCGCATCGTCGAGGCCACCCTGTGCCTGGAAGAGGGTGAGCCCAAGGAGGCGCTCGAGGCGTTGCGGGGCGCCGAGCGTTCGGCCGACCCGGCCCACTTCTTCTACCTGCGGGCGGCCGCCGCATACGACCTCGTGCGGTTCGAGGACGCGCTCACCGACGTGCAGCGCGCCATCGCGGTGCACCCCGAGTACGGCTACGCCTGGGACCTGCTGTCACGGATCCAGGAGCACCTCGGCCAGCCCGAGGAGGCGGCCCTGTCGGCTGCCGAGGCGCATTCGATCGACGCCGAAGCGTTCCCGCTCCCGCTGGCGGTGAGCGACGAGGAGTTCGACGCGCTCGTGGTCACGAGCCTGCAGGAACTGCCCAAGCCCATTCGCGCCAAGCTCGACGAGATGCCCGTGCTGGTGCAGGCGCTGCCCACGCGCGAGATGCTCACGGCCGAGGACCCGCCGTTCACTCCCGACCTGCTCGGGCTGTTCGCGGGGCGGCACATCTTCGCCGAGAACTTCTCCGCGACTCCCTCGGCCCCCGGCGCGATCTGCCTGTTCCGCCGCAACCTCCTGCGCGCGTGCAGCGACCGCGAGGAACTGGCTCGCGAGGTGCGCATCACGGTGCAGCACGAGGTCGGGCACCTGATGGGCCTCGACGAGGACGAACTGGACGACTGGGGACTGGCCTAGGCACAGGCCCACTCCCGCCTCACGAAACCGGCGCGGCGCCCGAAGGCGTCGCGCCGGTTCGTTTTCGCGGGTGCGGCCCGCGGGACTATTCGAGAACCAGGAACCTCTGGCCCACCGTCTGGCCGTTCACGCGCATGCGCATGAAGTACACGCCGCGCGCGAGCGAGCGGCAGTCGAGCGCCAGCGTTCCGGTGCCCGGCTCGGCGACGAACGGAGCCACCTCGCGCACCTGGCGGCCGGCCACGTCGTACAGCGCCAGTTCGACCACGCCGCGGGACGGCAGCGCGTAGTGGATCGTGGCCTGGCTGCGCACGGGGTTGGGAGTGATGCCCAGTTGCAGCGTGACGGGCAGGTTCTGCGACGGCGGCGCATCGAGCGTGGGATCGGGCTGGCCGTAGGTCAGGCCCGCCGTCGCCACGTCCTCCTCGAGGCCGTCTCCATCCTCGTCCACCGACAGCACCACGTCGTAGAAGCGGAACGCGCGCGGCTCCAGGAAGCTCGCGTCCACCGAGATCTCGCCGGATTCGTCGGGCATGAGCGTCAGCGCCCCGTGCACGGCCTCGCCCGGCAGCAGCCCGTCGAGCGTCACGAGCGGCTCCTCGGCCGGATCGGCGCCGGCGCGCGGCACCACCCGGACCGAGTACGACGTCGTGGCGGGCGTCGCGTCGGTGTTGGTCACGCCGAACGTGATGCGCGCGGCGCCGGTGCCACCCGAGCCGCCCGAACCGCCGGTTCCCACCGGCCCGCCGATGATCAGGTTGCACCAGCGCCGCGAGGCGTAGAGCGAACCGATGTTCGTGGTGACCGACGCCGTGGAGATGTTGGTCACGGTGACCTGGTAGCAGGCCGTCGAGTAGAGCGGCATGCCCGCGGGGCGGTTCACCTTGTACGTCACGGGCACGCAGCCGCCGGCGGGAACGGTCACCGGGTTCGGCGTGACCAGCGTGAACACGCTGGGGCCGTTCGCGGTGCACGTGCCGCCGATCGGCAGGCCCGCGAAGCTCACGTTGTAGGTCTGCACCGAGCTCGTGTAGTTGCACACCAGCATGGTCAGCGTGACCTGCGACTGGTCGCGGCAGATGGTCGCGCTGGTCGGCACCCAGCTGAACTCCTTGCACTTGCCGAGCACGTCGGCCATGAAGATGGCGTTGATCTCGGCGGTCGACAGCGCGCGCTGGAAGAGTTCCACCTCGTCCACCGAACCGTTCAGGT
>JADLGX010000602.1 GCA_020849095.1 Candidatus Eiseniibacteriota bacterium | reverse complement strand
TGGTGTGGACCTGCGACTTCAGCGCCGAGTACGTGCGCATCAACGCCGACTACACGACGTAGGGCGTGCTGGCATGTCCGCGATCGTGATTCACGACTACGACGCGCGCTGGCCGGGCGAGTTCGAGTTGGTTGCCGCTTCGCTTCGCGCGGCGCTCGGCGACCTGGCGCTGGCCGTGGATCACATCGGCTCGACCAGCGTGCCGAACCTGGCGGCCAAGGACGTGATCGACGTGCAGGTGACGGTGGCGGCATTGTCGGACGCGGTCCGCGATGCGCTGGTCGCTGCGGGCTTCGCGCACCGGGCCGACATCACGGGTGACCACGTGCCTGCTCCCCCGGCGCCGCCGGCCGACTGGGCCAAGCTCTACTTCCAGCAGCTGCCCGGCGAGCGGCGCGCTCACATTCATGTGCGCGTCGCGGGCGCAGCCAACCAGCGCTACGCGCTGCTGTTTCGCGACTACCTGCGCGCGCACCCCGCGGCGGCCCGCGCCTACGCGACGCTCAAGCGCGAACTGGCGAGCCGCTTTCGTGACGACGCCGACGCGTACTACGACGTGAAGGACCCGGCCTGCGACCGGATCTGGGAAGCAGCGAAGGAGTGGGACGAGCGCGGGCGGCGCTGAGTTGCCCGCTCGGGGCCGAGCCCGCCGGCGCGCGCAGCCTTCGAGGCCCGCGCGCGCCGACGGCAGTCAGTTCGCGCGCACGATCCGCAGGGTCTTCTCGAACGCCGGGGTCTCGAGCTTCGCGAAGTAGAGCCCTGCCGCGACCGCGCGGCCCTGCTCGTCGCGGCCGTCCCAGGTGGCGAAGTGCTCGCCCGCCTCGCGCGCGCCGTCCACCAGCGTCCGCACACGGCGACCGCCCGCGTCGTAAAGCGCCAGACTGGCGCGGCCGGCCGCGCCGAGGCCGAAGCGCAACGCCGTCACTCCGCGCGACGGATTGGCGCCCGCCAGCGCAAAGAAGGCGCGCGGCGACGCGCCACCGTCCACGGCCAGCGTTCCGGCGGGGATCAGCACCGCCACCGGCGACTCGTTGCCGTGCGAGTCGACCGCGGTGAGTTTGTAGACGAAGGGCGCGCCCACCGGATCGACGTAACCCGTGTCGGGAAGATCGGCCACGAGGTTCACCGGCGCCGGCACGAACGCCGCCGACGAGCCGCGGTAGAGCCGGTAGCCCGCGAGGTCGGGCTCGGTGTTGGGGTTCCAGTGCAGGCGCGCCGTGCCGGCCGCGTACTGGCCGGTGAGGGGGGCGGGCGCGGCGGGCGCGAGGTTGTCCACCGAGTAGCCCGAGTCGGGCGCGGAGTACCAGCGATCGGCCGCGATGGAGCTGCTGCTGCGGGCCTCGACCATGAAGGCGGTCCGCGGGAACGAGCCGGGCAGCGAGTCCGCCGTGGTCGCGGCGACGTAGCTGTACGAGTCGAGCGCGTCGGCCGTCTGTGAAGCGGCCAGCTCCCACGCGTAGCCCTGCGACGAAGCGGGCAGCATTAGGAAGCTCCCGTCGCGGGCGGCCACATCGGGGTCCGTGGCGAAGCCCCGAGCGAGCGCCTGCTGCTGCACGAGCGCGGTGGGCACGGAGCGCCACAGGCGGTAGTCGAAGACACCGAACACCGGGTCGGCGTCGAGGTAGCTGGCACTCCAGCTGACCTTGACCAACCCGCCCTGGTCGTTCTTCACGTCCTTGATCGCGGTGATCGTGGGTTCGGGATTGCCGAGCTGGCCGTAGCGCTCGATGCGCTGGCAGTAGAGGTCGGCTCCGGTGATCGTGCGGTTGTCGGCGCAAACGACGATGGCGCCGCCGGCGCCGTCCGTCACCACGATGGGGTCGTTCTGGTTGTACCCGGCCGCAAGGACGGCCGCGCCACCGGACGCCCAGAGCATGGAGCCCGAACCGCTCACGCGCTGGGCGTAGGTGTCGGCGGCCCAGCCGCCGCGCTCGTCCTCCCAGGCGATGATGGCGCCGCCCACGCCGTCGGATTCGCAGTCGGGGTCCGACTGACTATCTGCCGCTGAGCAGACCGCGATGCCGTCCGCGGTCCACGAGGGGTTGCCGTTCGCGTTCACCCGTTGCGCGTAGACGTTGAGATCCGCACCGCGGCCGTCCCGCCACGCGATGATCGCGCCGCCGGAGCCGTCGCTGCACACCGTCGGTTCCTGCTGATCCCCCGCAGCCACGCAGACCTCCCTGCCACCGGAGTTCCAGAATGCGGCGAGGGACGCGTTGAGCCTCTGCGCGTAGATGTCGTACGTGGTTCCCGAGCGAAAATCGCGCCACGCGAGAATGACGCCGCCCTCCCCGTCGGCGACCGCATCGATGTTGCCCTGGCTGTTCGCACCGTTGCAGACGACGACCCCGTTGGCCGTGCCGATGGCCGCGCCGGTCGCGTTCACGCGCTGCGCGTAGATCTCGTAGTCGGTCGCGTCGCGGAGGTCCTGCCAGGCGATGAACGCGCCACCCGCGCGGTCGGAGGTGATCGCAATGTTGAACTGGATTTCGGCCGCACTGCATACCACCACGCCGTTCGCCGCCCACTGCGGCGCTCCCGACGAGTTCACGCGGCGCGCGTAGATGTCGTAGTTGCCACTGCGGAGATCCTCCCAGGCCACGATGGCCCCACCCGAACCATCACCGACGATGCGCGGCGCATACTGTGCGTTCGTGGCGGTGCAGAGCGCCACACCGTTGGCGGACCACTGGGGCGTGCCGCTGGCGTTCAGGCGCTGAACGTAGATATCCGCCGTCGCAACGGTGCGCTCGTCAACCCATGCGAGGATGGCGCCGCCGGCGCCGTCCGCGACGATCGTGGGGGCATACTGGTCGTCTACGGCGGTACAGACCGCCACGCCGTTGGCCGTCCACAATGCAACGCCGGCGTTGCTGATGCGCTGGGCATAGATGTCGTAAGTGCCGCCGGAGCGCGCGTCCTGCCAGGCGACGATCACCCCGCCGGCCCCGTCGGATACCGAGACGGGGTTGAACTGACCGCTTGCTTCGTTGACCACGGGCACCCCGACGCTCGGGTCGTGCGGCCACGCGGCCAGCGCGGGCCCGGCAGCTGCGGCGAGCGCGAGTGGCAGGAGCCACAGGGAGGAGCGCATCCGAACGGCGAGTGGGCGAGGCATCGTGGCGTCTCCGGTAGGGGTGCGCGTGAAGATGGCCCGGAAGGCGAGCCGGTTCATGAGGATAAACGTCGAACTCGGCTCAATCGCACGCGAAATCGCCGGGGTTGCGCGACCCTATTCGCCACAGCAGCGGCAGGGCCGGCCGCTTGCGGCCCGGGCCCACTCCGCTCAGCGCCTGCCGAGCAGCTTCGCCAGCAGCGCTTCCGTCTCCGCGTGCAGCGTCGGCGTGGCGCCGTAGAACACCTTTTCCGTGCGGCCGTCGGGGCCGAACACGAACAGCGTGGGCACCGCGCCGAGATCGCCGAACGCGCGCGCGACCTGGGGCTGGCCCATCGCGAAGCGCACCGGAAGGCGCAGTTCGCCGACCATCTTGCGCACGGCCGCCTCGTCCGACTCGACAGCAATGGCCACCACGGCGACCCGATCGCCGTGGCTCTTCTGGAGCTCGCCGAGCCAGCGCAGCGTGCTGCGGCAGGGCGGGCACCAGGTGGCCCAGAACTCGACCAGCACGGGACGCCCGGCCAGCGATTCGCGTGACAGGGGCCGGCCGTCCAGATCCATGAGCGTGAAGCCGGGCATCGCGGCGATCTCGGCGGCGCTCGAGGGCCGGGCCTGCGCGCGCGCCTCGCCGCCGCGGCCGGCGAGCAGCAGCGTGATCATGCGCGAAAGGTCGGCGCGAAAGCGCTCGTGACTCGCGGCGCTCTTCAAGGGCGCGTAGCGGCCCGACTCCTCGCCCTCGCCCCGGCCGAAGAACCCGAAGTCCTTGGGCGTCGCCACGAGCACGTCGTTCACGAAGATCGCGGG
>JADLGX010000601.1 GCA_020849095.1 Candidatus Eiseniibacteriota bacterium | reverse complement strand
CCTCGAGCAGGTCGAGGCCGGTCGCATTGGGCATGCGGTAGTCGGAGATGATGAGGTCGAATGGCTGCTCGCGGACGGCCTTCAGCCCCTCGTCCACGCTCGTGGCCAGCACCGGATGGTGCCCGATCTCCGTGAGGTGGTGCTCCAGCACCACGCCAACGGACGGTTCGTCGTCGATGCAAAGGATGTTGGACATGACCCTCGCGTTGTCGGCAGGGAGCCTGGAGGGGTTCAGGACTCTTTCGCCGCGGTGTGCTGAGCGTTTCCCGGCGAAACGATCCGTGTCCGCCGAGGCATGGCTCAAGCCATGGCGCACTCTATCCGATACAACGACCAGACGTACACCGCAAGAACCGAGGGGGAACATGCGGATCTCGACCCAGCAGATGCAGAGAAACCTGACGTCCGGACTTCGCGGACGCATGGCGGCGATCGCACGGGCCGCGGCTGAAGCCTCGACGGGAAGGCGCATTCGCACACTCTCCGATGACCCGGTGGATGCCGCGCAGATCATGCGCATGGAATCCCAGGCTCGCGACATCGACCAGTTCCGTCGCAACGGCACGTTCGCCACCACGAAGCTCGCGACCGAGGACATCGCGCTGACTACCGTGCGCGACGTGCTGCAGCGCGCCAAGACGCTCGCCGCCGCGACGACTTCAGCGGACGTCGGGGATCCCGGTCGACTCTCCACGCTGGCCAGCGTCCGCCAGCTCAGGGAGGAGGTCATCGCGCTCGGCAATACTCGGGTGGGAAACGAGTACATCTTCGGCGGCGACCGCAGCAACGTGGCTCCGTTCCAGGCGGACGGCACCTACGTGGGAGATGGCAACACGCGCCAGCTGGCGATCAACGACGGGGTGAGCGTTTCCCTGAATCACTCCGGACAGCCGCTCTTCACCGACTCGATCGCGGGACTCGACAACCTCATTCAGCAACTGCAGACCGGAACGCCCGATCAGGTGTCGGCCGCGATCACGGACCTGGAAGACGCCACGCAGCAGGTCATGCGCATGCAGTCGGAAACGGGTGCACGCATGCGAGATATCCTGGACACCGGCGCGGCGCTCGCCAAGCAGAACGCAGCGCTTCTGGATCGGCGCGACGCGCTGCGCGATGTCGATCCGGCAGAATCGATCATCAAGGCACAGACCGAGCAGGCGGCACTCGAGCGCGCCTACGCCGTCGTCAGCCGGGTGCTGGAGTCGACTCTGACGAACTATTTGAGGTGACGCCACCCGCGGTCTCGAGGCCCCGTTCCGGATTTTCGGACGGGGCCTCAAGTTTTTGCCGCGGGCTCCGAAGCTCTGCCTCGTTGGTCACGCGCAGGCAGCCCGGCAGAATGCCGGACGCAGGAACCAGAACCCTAGAAAGGGGAACATTGCCATGGCGATCAATGACATCACACTCGCGGGCGGGATGCGGAACAATCTCGTTTCACTGCAGATGGTCTCCTCCCTTCAGGCTCGCACCACCGAACGCCTTGCGACCGGCAAGCGCGTGAATTCGGCCGTCGACGACCCCTCGGCCTACTTCGCCGCCCAGAACCACCGCAACCGCGCCAACGATCTCGCCGCCCGCAAGGATCAGATGGGCGAAGCGATTCAGACGGTGAAGGCGGCGCTTCAGGGAATCGAGGGCATCACCAAGCTCATCGAGCAGGCCAAGGGCCTCGCCGCCTCCGCCCGTTCGGCCGGCGCCACGGATCGCGCCTCTCTGGCTGCGCAGTTCAACGCGCTCCGCACCCAGATCGACCAGATGGCGGCCGACGGCAGCTACAAGGGCACCAACTTCCTCGCCAGCGACGCACTCACGGTGGACTTCAACGAGGACGGCAGCTCGAGCCTGACGATCAGCGGTTTCGACGCCTCCACGACGGGTCTCGCCGTCGCAGCCGCGCAGAACAGCTGGGTGGCGGACTCCGACGTGGACGTGGCGGTCGCCGACCTGGACACTGCTCTCACGACTCTGCGCACCAACGCCAAGACGCTGTCCTCGAACAACGGCGTGGTGACGTCCCGGCAGGAGTTCACGGTCAGCCTGATCAACACGCTGACGACCGGCGCCGACATTCTCACGGCGGCCGACACCAACGAAGAGGGAGCAAACATGCTCGCGCTGCAGACGCGGCAGCAGCTCGGGATCGTGGCGCTGCAGCTCTCGTCCCAGGCGCAGCAGAGCATCATGCGGCTCTTCTAGCCGCGGCAGTTCTCAGGAACCCGCTCGTCGGGCGCAGGACGCGCCGATGAACGGGGCCCCAGGGAGGGGGACCGATGGGCGGGCTCGAAGGCCACTTCGAGACCCGCCATCGGCGTTTAGAGGGGGCTTCGCCGCACGGTCTCCAGTGCTGCGGATCGCAATCGCCAGAAGTGCGTTTCGCCAGCACAAACACCGGGCACATATCGCTTTCCGAGTCGCGCGCGGGTCTCAAGTTTCTCGCGCATCTTCCGACGCTAGCACCGTCGGCATACTGCCGGCGGCCAGGCAGAAGCCCGGTTATGAACATCAAGATCCCGAGAAAGGGATTTGAGACTCATGGCCATCAATGATGTCACCCTCGCCGGCGGAATGCGCAGCAACCTCGTCTCGCTCCAGAACGTGACCATGCTGCAGTCGCGCACCACGGAACGGCTTTCGACCGGTCGGCGCGTGAACAGCGCGATCGATGACCCGTCCGCCTTCTTCGCCGCGCAGAACCACCGCAATCGGGCCAGCGACCTCGCCGCCAAGAAGGACTCCATGGGCGAGGCCGTGCAGACGGTCAAGGCCGCCCTTCAGGGCATCGAAGGCATCACCAAGCTGATCGAGCAGGCCAAGGGTCTGGCCGCGTCGGCTCGTTCCGCTTCCAGCTCGGATCGTACGGCGCTGGCCGCGCAGTATGACTCGCTCCGCACCCAGATCGACGAACTGGCCAGCGACGCGGGCTACAAGGGCACGAACTTCCTGGACGACGGCAATCTGACCGTCGAGTTCAACGAAGATGCTTCTTCCACGCTGACGATCTCCGGTTTCGACGCCTCGACCACCGGCCTCAGCCTGACGGCGGCAGCCGGCAGCTGGGCGTCCGATGCGAACGTCGACACCGACGTGGCCAAGCTGGACGCTGCACTGACGACCCTGCGCTCGAACGCCAAGACGCTGGCGTCGAACAACGGCGTCGTGACCACGCGCCAGGAGTTCACGACGTCCTTGATCAACACGCTGACTTCGGGTGCGGACGCGCTGACGGCCGCGGACTCGAACGAGGAAGGCGCCAACATGCTCGCGCTGCAGACTCGCCAGCAGCTCGGTATCGTCGCCCTCCAGCTGTCGTCGCAGGCCCAGCAGTCGGTCATGCGGCTTTTCTAGGTGAGGCGGGCACGTCGGTGGGCGGTGGATGATGAATCCACCGGTCCGGCGGCCCTCGAAGTTGCACATGAGCGGGCCGGTGAGCCGGCGGCGAGAGCCGCAGGTCTCACCGGCGCCCGCCGGCCGCTCGGGAAGGCGGCCGGAATCGAATGGTCACGACGACCAGAAAGCAACCACCCCATGCCACTCCGGCTCACACTGAAACCCAACGAGCGAGCGATCCTTGGTGGAGCCGTACTCACGAACGGGAAGCACCGTGCCGAATTGTTCGTGGAGACGGAAGTGCCCGTGCTTCGTGGATCGGACATCCTCAGTCCCTCCATGGTGCGCACGCCGTGCGAACGGATCGTGCTCGCCATCCAGCTGATGTACGTGGACCCTCAGCGCCGCGCCGCGCATGCCCAGACCTACCGGGCGCTCGTGGACGACGTTCTGGACGCCAGTCCGAGTTCGCGCCGGCTGATCGAGCCGATCGAAGACTGCATCCAGGCGGGTCAGTTCTATCAGGCGTTGAAGCACGGAAAGCAGCTGATCCACTTCGAAAAGGAACTCCTCTCGAATGTTCGCTAGCGCGCGACGCTCCTACGAGTCCGGCACGAAGTCCGCCCCTTCGGGCCGCGAGCTGGAGGCGGCGGCCCTCTTCAAGGCCTCCCGCCAGCTCGAGATGTGCCGTCAGGACTGGACCTCCCCCGACCACGAACGCCGGCTCGACGAAGCGTTGCGCTACAACCAGCGGCTCTGGACCTTTTTCCAGGGCGAGTGGATGGCGGAGGACTGCCCTCTCCCGGCGAACCTTCGCGCGAACCTGCTCCGGCTGAGTGCGTTCGTGGACCGGCGCACCTTCGAAGTGATGTCCGACCCTGCGCCGGACTCGCTTCGGGCGCTCATCGAGATCAACAGGCAGATCGCGGCCGGGCTGTCGGACTCGACCCCCGAGGCCCAGGCTCCGGCGCGGTCGGTCTGACCCCGCCTCGCGAAATGCAATTCGTGTGACTCAAGTCCGTGGGTGAAGCGACCGATAATGCCTCCCATAGACCGGGGCCCGGACGGCCCGGGACGCCGAAAGCGTCCGCACCTCGCTGACGCACCCACGCAACGATTCAACGCATCGAGGGGAACATGACGATTCGCCCGCCACAGTCCGGCCAGGCACAACGTTCGGCCATCACCCGCGCGAAAACCGACGCGAAACCGGGAGCGTCGCAGCATCCCGCCGCTCCTGGCCAACCGAGCACCGCCGCGCCGCGTGCGGACGAAGTGCTGATCTCGCCACAGGCTCGGGCGCTCCAGCAGACCGGGGCCGTGAATGGCGAAGAGCCCGGAGCCCTCGCCCCGGAACGCATGCGGGAGATCCTGCAGCGAATGGGTGACGGGCACTACGAGCGGTCCGATGTCCAGGATGCCGTCATCAGCCGAATCGCCGAGGAGATCTGAGTCGCAGCCCAGAGCGTGAGGGAGTATCCGATGAAGTGCCTTGTAGTCGACGACTCCGCCATCACGCGCCGCATCCTCGTGAACAACCTGCGCCTGATCGGGTTCACCGAGATCCTGGAGGCATCCGAGGGCAAGCAGGCCCTCGAGATGTGCGACAGCAGCCTGAGAGTCGTGCTCACGGACTGGAACATGCCCGGAATGCCCGGGGTCGAGCTGGTTCGCAGCATTCGGGCCAATCCCGAGCTCGCATCCCTTCCGGTGCTGCTGATCACCTCGCGCAACGGCAAGGAAGACGTCGTCGAGGCCGCGAACGCGGGCATCAACGGCTACATCGTGAAGCCCTTCACGCCCGACGTCCTCAAGGCGAAACTCGAGGAGCTACTCCCCCGGCCCGATGCCACGGGCACCGATGGCTGAGCTGGAGCATCGATGCACGCTGTCCGAGCGGCGCGGCCCACACGGCCGCGCCGCTCGACTGTTTCTTTCCCGCCGGAGCATTCCCGGCTCAAGTTCCGGCCATTGCGTGGCCGATATGGGGAACACCACCGGATTCGAAGCCCCGTGGATGGAGCCCGGCACCCCCGTGCGGCCAATCGGCGCGCCCGGATGCCCAGGTCTGGAGGATGAGACCATGCCCGAGCCGAACGTTTTGAAACTCCGCCTGTCCCTCATGGGACGCCCCGTGCGCAACTTCACCTTCGACAAGGGTGTCGTGAGCGT